>JAFVVB010000017.1 GCA_017502425.1 Ruminococcus sp.
GATAAAGCTACTACGATTTCTGTCGGTATCGGCAGAAATTGTAGAACACTTCAGGAAAGCCACAAAAACGCAAAAAAAGCTTTGGATATGGCACTCGGACGTGGTGGTGACCAGATAGCTATTCTATGCGATGGCGAGTATGAATTTTTTGGTGGAGTATCTAAGGGTGTAGAAAAAACCAGCAAGGTGAGAGTGCGTCTTATTGCGCAGGCCGTGAAGAATGCTATCGAAAACTGTGATAAAGTGCTTATAATGGGTCATAGTTATTCTGACCTTGATTGTGTCGGTGCTGCAAGCGGTATATATAGCATCGCTAAGAATTCACTATCAAAGCGTGCTTACATAGTGATGGATACTGAAAAATCTATGGCTAAATCTATGATAGAGCATCTTAGCGAAAAAGGCAGTGATCTGTTCGTTAGTGTAGACAGAGCCTTGTCTATGGTTACGGATAATACGTTGCTTTTTATTGTGGATACCCACTCTCCTGACTTTTTGGAGAGCACTAAACTATATAAAAACTGTAAAAAGGTTATAGTGATTGACCATCATAGAAAAATGGTCAACTATATAGATAATGCCGATGTGTTCTTCCACGAACCTACGGCATCTTCCACATCAGAAATGGTTACCGAGCTCGTTTCTTACGTCGGTGATGACGGACTTACTAAAGTGCAGTCGGAAGCACTGCTCGGTGGTATTATGCTTGATACCAAGAACTTTGTTGTGAATACAGGTGTTCGTACTTTTGAAGCTGCGGCATATTTACGCAAAAAGGGTGCAGATACCATTATTGTCAGAAATATGTTCTCTAATTCTATTGAAACATATAAGGAAAAATATAAGCTCGTATCTGAATCCCAGATCGTTGATAACTGTGCTATTTCCACTATCAAAGAAATCGTGAAGAATTCAAGACTCATCAGTGCTCAGGCAGCAGATGAGATGCTTACTATCAAAAACGTATATGCGTCTTTTGTCATAGCTCAGCTAGACAGCAAAACCGTTAATATTTCTGCGAGAAGTTACGGAAAGATTAACGTACAGCTTATTATGGAAAAACTTGGCGGTGGTGGTCACCAGAATATGGCGGCAGCACAGCTTGGTGACACTACTGTTGAAAAAACTAAAGAAAAACTAATATCAATAATCAGATTATCATAAATATGGAGGTACGATTATGAAAGTAGTACTTTTACAGGACGTAAAAGCATTAGGTAAGAAGGGTGAACTCGTAACCGTTAACGACGGATACGCAAGAAACTTCCTTTTTCCTAGAAATATCGCGAAAGAAGCTAATGCTCAGGCAATGAACGAGTTAAGAAATGCTGAGCAGTCAAAGAAATTCAAGACTGACACACAGATTGCTCAGGCTAATAAAGCTAAGGCTGAACTCGAGGGTTCTGTGTTTGTTATGAGCGCTAAAGCTGGCCAGAATGGTAAGCTTTTCGGTAGCATCACAGCTAAGGAAATCAGCGCTGAGATTAAAAAGCAAAAGGGTATTGACGTAGATAAGAGAAAGATTACACTTTCCTCTGATATCAAGACATGTGGTGAGTACGATGTTGAAATCAAACTCTACACAGGAATTGCCGCTAAAGTTAAAGTAGAGGTTAAAGCTAGCTGATTTTAGCGAAAGAAATACACTAAGTTAGAGGGTGTTGAGTTGGCAGATGCAAAAATCACATCAGGATATGATGGCTTGAAACTTCCGTACAGTCCTGAGGCTGAGCAGGCTGTTTTAGGTGCTATCATCATGGAGCCTGATACTATCGCCACAGTTGCGGAGATTTTACCTAAGTCCGATTATTTTTACGTTTCTATGCATAGACAGATATACTCCGCTATGTTATCTATGTTTACACAGGGAAAAGCAGTTGATTTCGTTACTGTTCTTGAAACACTGAAAAGAGATAAAACGTTTGATGAAGCAACAGGAAAGACGTATCTTATCGGATTAGCCGAAAGTTGTCCGTCTATTTCAAATATCGAGGTGTACGCTCAGTATGTACGAGATAAATACGATGTTCGTATGCTTATCTCTGCATCACGTGATATTATCGAAGAAGCGTCAGACTCAGAGTACGAGCCATCTATGCTCATCGATTCTGCAGAGCAAAAGATTTTTGATATCCGCAGAGGCAAAAATGTTCAGGGCTTACAGCGTATTGATGAGGTTTTGATAGAGACATTTGACAGACTTGATCTTCTCAACAGAGACGATGATTCAGTTAAGCCGATTTCTACAGGTATTGGTGACCTTGACAGGGTTATTACAGGTCTTAACCGCTCTGACCTTATTCTGCTTGC
>JAFVVB010000118.1 GCA_017502425.1 Ruminococcus sp.
AACTTCAGTCTGCACAGCAGTAGCAGAGATAACAGCAACTGATGCAATAACCATAATAGCGAGTACAACCGCTAATAATCTTTTAATTGTATTCATTATGCGTTACCTCCTTTATTATAGTCCTGCGAGTTTCAGCTGAATAGATGTAGCGTCCATTACTGAAACATTGCCGTCTTTATCATAGTCAGAAAGGTCGTATCTGAAATCGCTCTTTGAAATAAGCTGAGCTGCGTATCTCTGAATCTCTGTTGCGTCCATTACTGAAAGAACTGAGTCGTTATCAGCGTCGCCTAAAAGACCTGATGGGTTAGGATTTGTAGTATTTGTTGATCCCTCAGTAGATTCCTCAACATTATTTACTGCTTCGTAGTCATATGTACGCTCAACAGTTTTATTATCACAGTTCTGAACACAAACGGTTACTGTGAATTTGCCAAGAGCTGAAGGCTTATATGTATATGAAGCGTTCTTTGTATAGTAAGGAACGTTTAATACCTTGCCAGTAGCATCCTTTACTGTGTATTTATAGAACAGTAAGTTAGTACCTGTTTTACCACCGCCGGCTGTTACAGTAACGTTTAAGTTAGTGTTAACTTTAACCTGTGAGGAACCAGGAGTAACCTTTTTGATAACAGGCTCAGCTAAAGTAGAATCATCGGCTACTTTATATGTGTTAGTTCTCTGGTTAGTGTTACCTTCAGCATCTTTGAAATCGTAGATGAGTGTATAGTCACCGGCTACTGTCGGATTCCATAAAGCTGTTTTAGCTGATGAGAAATCTCTTAATACGGTAGTAGTCCCGTTTGGATTCTTAACGCTGAATTTATATGATACCACACCGCCTGTGCTCACAGCATCTGCGCTGAGAACAATTTCGCTACCTACATACTGAGGAGCTTTCAAATCAGTAGCGACACTTTTTACAGTGATAGGTGATGTATCGTAAATCTCCCACTTGTTAGTAGTAAGATCATAGATATATCCTGTACCAGGGAATGTAAGGTCACCGGTCTGTTCAGAGCCGTTATTGAAAATAATCTTATTCCAATTTCCTGTAACCTCATACTGCCATATATCATCGCCGACATTAGTCATAGCTATTCCCGGCCATGATGAGTTGTTGCCTGAACCGTCACTCCACATATACGCATTTACAGTAGACCAGCCTTTGCTGTTTTTACAGTAAACGAGCTTTGTAGTAGATGGTACTGGTGGGTTCACTTCGTCAGTTTCTTTAGAAGACTCTTCGGTTTCCTTAGTAGGATCAGTAGGAGTAGGCTCTGCGTATTTCTCCCACGCTTTAGTGGAATAATCGTAGAGATATCCGTCCTGACCTAAGTCAAGATCTCCGGTCTGGGTACCGCCGTTATTGAAGATAATCATATTATAATCTCCGCTAACAGTGTACTTGTAGATGTTGCCCTCGTGAAGTGTCATAGCTTCACCAGGCCATGCTTTGACACTATTTGTAGTGTTTTTCACCCAGACGTAAGCGTTAACAGTACTCCAGTTATCAGTGTTTCTGAAGTAAATTGTTCTCGCACCTGTCTGAGCTATGTCTTTATCGGCAGCGCCTGCAACGAGCACTACGCTAAAGACCATGAGCATAGTCAGAAGAAGACAAATTACACTTTTGAGGTGTTTGCTGTGTCTCATAAGTTTTCCTCCTTAATGAAAAATATTTCCACATATATATTTTACATAACAAGTGCAAAAATCTCAATTAGCAAAAGTATAAAATTAACTCCTTTTATTTTGTGTATAATGTATACGGAATTCGCTGTTAGGCGATTTTTTGTAAAAAGTGCTGGAATAATTTTTTCAACTAGTAGATAATGCATAAAAAAACGGTCACCATATTGGTAACCGTTACTATATAATCTATTTAATTTTATCCCAGTAAGCTTTATACGCCTGCTCTACTTTATTATCACCATAGTGATAGTACTTAACATCTTTTAATGCATCAGGTAAGTACTGCTGATAGGTGTAGTGGTTAGGATAATCATGAGGATAAAGATAGTGTTGACCTTTATTCATATTATCCTCACCGTCGTAGTGCATATTCTGGAGCTGACGTGGAATAGGACCGCCTTTACCCATTTTCACATCAGCCATAGCCGCAGCGATAGCATCGTGAGCAGAGTTTGATTTAGGTGCAAGCGCCACCATAATAACCGCATCGGCAAGTGGGAGCCTAGCTTCAGGTAGTCCTACCTGAAGTGCTATATCAACACACGACTTAACGATAGGAATAATCTGAGGATACGCAAGTCCGACGTCTTCACACGCACACACTAAAAGTCTTCTGCACGCACTCATTAAGTCTCCTGCATCAAGTAAACGGGAAAGATAATGAAGGGCTGCGTCAGCGTCTGAGCCACGCATACTTTTCTGATACGCTGAAACAATATCGTAGTGCTCGTCACCGTCTTTATCATAGCGGTTAGCGCTTCTTTGGGTAAGCTCATACACCGAATCATCATCGATAACGATTTTTCCGTCGATTTCTGACGATGATAAAACAGAAAGCTCAACCGCATTAAGCGATTTTCTC
Source organism: Ruminococcus sp. (assembly GCA_017502425.1). Classification (GTDB taxonomy): domain Bacteria; phylum Bacillota; class Clostridia; order Oscillospirales; family Acutalibacteraceae; genus Ruminococcoides. Next base: position 2,558 of record JAFVVB010000118.1, read on the forward strand.
ACATCTCCGCCACATGCAAAGCTTAAGTGTTCTATCGCCTTATCAGACACGACTATTTCCTTTTCGTGCTCAAAAGACAGTACATCGTACGCCCTTTTTACGGCTTTTTTAATCTCGTCTTTATCCACCGGCTTGAACTCAAAAACCGTGCTTCGTGACAATATCGCATTGTATACGTAAAAATACGGATTTTCGGTAGTCGATGCTATCAAGGTGATTTTTCCGTTTTCGATGTACTCAAGTAAGGTCTGCTGCTGTTTTTTATTGAGATACTGAATCTCATCAAGATACAGCAGTATGCCGTTAATCCCCTCGAAAGTATCAAGTGACGCAAAGATATCTTTGATATCCGAGGTTGATGCCGTAGTACCGTTTAACTTCTTGAAAGTACGGTTAGTGGATTTTGCGATGTATGACGCGAGCGTAGTCTTCCCCACACCTGACGGACCATAAAATATTAAATTTGGGATTTTACCGCTTTCGATGATTTTGCGAAGCGGTTTATTTTCGCCCAGCAAATGCTTCTGACCAACTATGTCGCAAAGGCTTTGAGGGCGCAGTCTATCAGCTAGTGGAGATGACATAATAGCTCCTGTATTTAGTTTATATTCTTATAAAGAATTATTCGTAAAGTGGGTACTTAGCGCAAAGCTCAGTAACCATAGCTCTTACTTTATCAGCGTTGTTATCGAAATCTTTGATAACGAGAGAGATACACTCAGCGATAACGTCCATATCCTCTTCTTTGAAGCCTCTGGTAGTAGCTGCTGCTGTACCGATTCTGACACCTGATGTTACGAATGGACTCAGTGGCTCCTGAGGGATAGTGTTCTTATTAAGAGTGATGTAGCACTCGTCAAGTTTTGCTTCAAGCTCTTTACCAGTGATGCCTTCGTTTCTTAAATCCATGAGCATAACGTGGTTATCAGTACCACCGCTGATTAATGTGTGACCACGTTTGATAAGGCCCTGTGCTAAAGCGGCACAGTTTTTAACAATCTGCTCACCGTATGCTTTAAATTCAGGCTTTAATGCTTCGCCGAAGCACACAGCTTTAGCTGCGATGATGTGCATTAAAGGACCACCCTGAGTACCAGGGAATAAAGCTTTATCGATAGCCTTAGCATACTGCTCTTTACAAAGCACAAGACCGCCTCTAGGACCTCTTAATGTTTTATGTGTAGTAGTAGTAACAAAGTCAGCGTATGGTACAGGGTTCTGGTGAACACCGGCAGCAACCAAGCCTGCGATATGAGCCATATCTACCATAAGATAAGCGCCAACCTCGTCAGCGATTTCTCTGAATTTAGCAAAGTCGATTTCACGTGGGTATGCAGAAGCACCGCACACAATCATCTTAGGTTTGCATTCTTTAGCGGTTTCTAAAACCTTATCGTAGTCGATTCTGTGAGTAACAGGATCAACGCCGTATGATACGAAGTTAAAGTATTTACCTGACATATTAACAGGTGAACCATGAGTAAGGTGACCACCCTCTGCTAAGTTCATACCCATAACGGTATCTCCAAGCTCAAGCATAGCAAAATAAACAGTCATATTAGCCTGAGCGCCCGAGTGTGGCTGCACGTTAGCGTGATCAGCACCGAAGAGTTCACACGCACGTTTTCTTGCGATATCTTCAACTACGTCAACTGCGTAGCAACCACCGTAGTATCTCTTACCAGGGTAACCTTCAGCGTATTTGTTAGTAAGAACTGAACCCATAGCAGCCATTACAGCAGGAGAAACGATGTTCTCACTAGCGATAAGCTCGATGTTCTGTCTCTGTCTTTTGAGCTCTGTTGACATAGCTTCTCCTACTTCTTTATCGCAGGAAGAAACAAATCCGATTGAATCAATCATATCCTTATACATAGTACATTCACCTTTCCTATCTGACAGCAAAAAAGCTGTATTTTATTTTAAAATTCTATCATATAAAACAAGTCGCACGCGCCTTGTCTATAAGCTTATATAAATCATCAATGGTAGAAACTTTGCACGCATCGTTTCTGAGTTTAGCGGCTCCTTTAAAGTCTTTGAAGTAGTGCGGAATATGAGCACGCGCTTCTTTCATTCCGATGTACTCGCCTTTATTCTCGGCTAAGCTTTCGATGTGACGTTTCATCACCATCATTTTCTCATCGAAAGTAGGCTTTTTAAACTTGTCTAAGTTAAATAATGCGTTTATTTCGCTGAACACCCACGGATTACCAAGTGCTCCTCTGCCTACCATCACAAGGTCGCATCCCGTGTACTCATACATACGTTTAGCATCCTGTGCGCACACTATGTCACCGTTGCCGATAACAGGAATGCTTAAAGCGTTTTTTACATCTTTTATTATGTCAAGGTCAGCTACTCCCGAGTAATACTGGGTTTTAGTGCGTCCGTGTATAGTCACGGCCTTTGCTCCGTTTTCCTCGCATATAGCAGCTACTTGAACCGCGTTGATATTATCATCATCAAAGCCTTTTCGTATTTTCACCGTAACAGGAATGCTTACAGCATTTACTACTTCTCTGACGATTTCACCACACAGTTTCGGGTCTTTCATTAGTGCAGCCCCCGCACCGTTAGAGCTGATTTTAGGAGCAGGACACCCCATATTGATATCAATAATCTCAGGTTTATACTGTAACGCAAAGCGTGCCGCCTTTGCCATAGTGTGGGGCTCGTTGCCAAAAATCTGCACCGCACACGGATGCTCGTTTTCTGACAGCTCCATGAGTTTAGCACTTTTAGCGCTGTTGTATGAAATGCCTTTAGAACTTACCATCTCGGAAACACAGTAGCAAGAACCGAAATCCATACAAAGCTCACGAAACGCTTTATCCGCTACTCCCGCCATAGGCGCAAGGCACGCATATCCATCTATATTTACATTACCGATTTTCATAGTTATCTTCTGACACCGCTTGACTGTCTGGTGCGCTGGCTGACGAGTACTCCCGCAATCACAGCTATACCGACCGCTACGCACAACCACGCGATAACTCCGCCTATCAGAGAAGTATCAGATACTTCAATATCAGGAATCTTCATAGTGGTAGGCTCCGTGACGTTTTCGCTACTCACCTGAGGCAATTTACCTTCATACGGGTCTTCACTTGACGGCTGAGTGTTTTCCACATAGTTTTCGTAGCTGTCATCGTACTCTTCCTGTGATGGTTCTTCGTACACCTCTTCGCTAGGTTCTTCGTACACAGGCTCATCGTAGTTGTCTTCTGCATCATCAACGTAGTTTTCACTCGGATACTCTTGCGGCTGAACATAGTCTTCTGATGGAACTTCTTCAACCGGTGCTTCAGTAGCAAAAACAGTAAACGACATAGCAAACACTAAAGCCATCACAGTCATTACGATAACAAAAGCATTAAAGATGTTTTTATTTTTCATATTCTCACCTGTAAACTCTATAACATCGTTACAAAATTTGCCTAGTTTACAGTATACCAAACCTTTACTGATTTTGCAAGACTTTAGCTAAAGCATTTCCCAGTAATTCTCCGCTATAAACCGCTTCATTTAATGTATTTGCGTCAGTTCCGACTTCTATGAGTAGCGAACCGTTATTTGCGTTCATATTGTATGTAAAATCTCCAAAATACATCGGACGTGTCATTGACGGATACATCTGCTCACATGTTTTCTGTAATTTTAATGCAAAATTCAGGTTTTCTTCCCAGTGTGGAAAATCCGTATACGATTCATCGTGACCACTCATTATCATAATCTGCGCACCTTTTTTACCGTTATAAGTAAAGGTTGGTTTGAGCTTTGTGTTATCGTCCTGAGTCATGGAATCTCTATGGATATCGAGCACCACTTTGATTTCCTTATACCTGTCTAAATACTTACTGATGGTATCAAAGCTTCTGCTGTACGCTCCGTCATACGACGGACTATCGTGAAGTGTAGTAGCGTTTACTACTCCTATACCTTTTGATTTCAGGCTTTTAGAAATAGCTTTTCCTACTGCGACGACGTTTTTATTTATATCGGTACTTCTAGGGTAAAAGCTCT
>JAFVVB010000119.1 GCA_017502425.1 Ruminococcus sp.
AATGACGGTAAAGCCGAAGTGCTCGAATTCAGAGTGAAAAAGTCAGGCCGTATCACAGGTACAACTCTTTTAAACCTTGACTTTAAAGACGATCTCCAGATTGCGTGTATCACACGTAAAGGCAAGATGATTATCCCTAAAGGTACTGACACTATTGAAGTTGACGATACAGTCATAGTCGTCACTAAACACAAAGGCCTCAGCCGCCTTGAAGATATCCTAAGGTGAGACTATGAATAAACGACTACTGATATATATTTTGGGCTGGGTACTGGTTATTGAAGGACTCAGCATGCAGCTTAGCACTTTCGTCGGTCTGATTTACGGCGAAAAAAGCTACCTTTATTTTCTTATTATCGGTCTTAGTATAGCCGTTATCGGCGGACTAATGGTCATAAAAAAGCCAAAAAACCCTACTATGCATTTAAAAGACGGGTTTGCGTCCACTGCACTAAGCTGGATTGTATTGTCCTTAGCAGGTGCGCTTCCGCTGTGTTTAAGTGGTACGATTCCTTCGTTTATCGATGCGTTTTTCGAAACAGTATCGGGATTCACCACCACAGGTGCTACCATACTCGTTGATATCGAATCTCTTGATAAATGTATGCTGTTTTGGCGAAGCTTCAGCCACTTTTTAGGCGGTATGGGTGTTGTTGTGTTCTTGCTGGCACTCATTCCTAAACTCGGCGGAAACCAGAGCATCAACTTAATGAAAGCTGAATCAACCGGACCATCAGTCGGCAAAAGCATGCCGAAACTTCGAACCTATGCCGCACTTTTATACGGCATATATATTGGACTTACTCTTATTGAATTTGTGTTACTGCTGTTTGGTGGTATGAACGTATTTGATGCACTCACCACCTCTTTTTCCACAGCAGGCACCGGTGGTTTCTCCACGTATAATTCGTCCATGGGATATTTTGACAGCTACTATCTCCAAACAGTAGTTGCTGTATTTATGATGCTATTTGGTGTTAACTTCTATGTTTACATTATCATTTTATCCGGTAAGTTCAAACAGCTTTTAAAAATGGAAGAACTATGGATATATGTAACTATCGTTTTAGTATCTACTGTTGCTATTGCGGTGGATTTACTCAGCTACTATGACACATTCAGAGAAGCTATCCATCAAAGTTTCTTCTATGTAGCATCTATCCAGTCAAGTACCGGTTTTGCTATAACCGACACTAACCCTTGGCCTGAATTTTCAAGAGTAGTGATTATTATCCTCACCTGCATCGGTGCTTGTGCAGGCAGTACAGGTGGCGGTTTCAAAGTTTCCAGAATAATCATTCTGTTTAAGGAACTCAAAAAAGAATTCACACTATTTATCCACCCACGTAACATCTACACCGTTCGTTCAGACGGAAAGAAAGTTTCCCACGAAGTCACTCGAACTGTCAGCGTATACCTGATTTTGTATGTATTAATCACTTTGATTACTACGATGCTGATATCATTTAATGGATTCGATTTCACTACTAATCTAACCAGTGTACTCGCTACTTTAAATAATACAGGACCTGGTTTTTCTATGGTAGGAAGCGCCGGAAACTACGCTGAATTTTCCGTGTTCAGTAAGATTGTCTTCTGCTTCAATATGCTCGCAGGAAGACTTGAACTTTACCCACTGGTATTACTTTTCATTCCGTCAGCGTGGAAGAAGAACTAATTATTTGCATAAGAAAAGACCTGATTTTCATCAGGTCTTTTTTTACGTTTATTTTATTCGTTCACAAGAGCAGAAATAGCAGCATTAGCAACAGGAGATGCCGCATCAATACCGTATCCGCCTTCTTCAACAACAACCGCAAAAGCATACGGATGGTTGCTGTCTTCAGTAAATCCCACTATCCATGCGTTAGGCTCTTTATCATCGGTGGTTTCGGCTGTACCTGTTTTAGCACAGTAATCTAAACCACCCATCGTAACTCCTCGTGCGTTATAGTAGTAAGCAGCTGTGTTTCTCATCAAATCAGTAAGCTGACTTGCGGTGCTACTGCTTATCTCAATACCGACACTGCTTGAAGTAGGGATACCGATTTTTTCTAAAAGCGGTGCATCGCTATCAAGCAGGTACGGAGTCTTGAAATTACCACCGTTTGCGATAGTACCGCACATCATAGCCATGTGCATAGGATTAGCCAAGTCCTCAAACTGACCGATACCTGACCAACCCAGCTGGTTATCACCAAGTGCGTTCTTTAAGCTGTACACACTTTTTGATAATGTCACGTTACTGACTTCAAACTCCTTGTTGAATCCGAGTGCCTCAGCTGTCTGAGTCATTCTCTCTTCACCGA
>JAFVVB010000120.1 GCA_017502425.1 Ruminococcus sp.
GTATATGGTACAAACGACAGCAGACATATCACTATCGATAAAATCAGAACTACCGATATTATCGGTGAAATAATAAACGTTGCCAATACAGAAACTGTGGAAATAGAGTCAAAAAACATTATAGACAGTGGTATTGATGCAATCACGGCGCCGATATTTGCACTTAAAAGCTGAAACGCAGCTTTCACAAAACCTCTATACGCTGAGTACAAGCTGTACTTAAGGGATTTTTCCTTTTTCTTTTTAGCAGGAGCGATTCTGTTTATAATTGTATTTGAGAAATAATAATAAATCTTAGGTGTGAAAGTAATTATCGAAAAAGTAGTAGCAAATGATAGTATCAAAGATACGTCACCCGCAGAAAAAGGATCCGGTAAAACAATGCATAAACCCGCAAACGCAAGAGAATTATACGAGTATGGTTGGGCAGATATCATCATTCCTACCGAGTATATTATGAGCATTATAGCGCTGCGTACAACCGACGGACTGAATCCTACTAAAAACATATAAGAAAGTATCAAAAGAATAGAAAATGCTCCTACTACCTTTCTGAGCTTTCCGTATTTTTCAGCTAACTTAAACAGCATCCATACTATGATTGAAAAATGTAATCCGGATACCACCACCAGATGAGTCACACCCGCACGCATAAAATCTTGATTTATAGTTTCGGATAATGCATATTTGTCACCTATGAAGATAGCACTACACAGTTGGGTAGTTTCATCGTCGAGCAACATAGTAAAATTTTCTCTGATTATTTCACGTAGTACTGACGCATAGTATAAAACAGGTTTTTTCTCGCTTTCATCCTGATTTACCTTCAAGGTTTCTACATCCATTAAGGCGGATATAAAATAACCCTTGCTGATTTTTGAGCTACTATCAGACTGAGATAACTGTGCTTCGAAAGTAACGATATCATAAGGTTCGATATTAAGTAAATCTGCATTATAACCGTAGAACTTAAAATTGCATTCGGTATCATCAACTTTTAAGGCTTTAAAATTATAGCAGTATGAGCCGTAATAATTTATCGGTTCTCCTTTGAGCTGAGCTTTCACAACTGCGGTTTGTCCGCTATATTTCTCCACTGTTTTATCATACACCAAAGTCGTATATCCTATATTAACCACACAGGCAATAATCGCAGTAGCTGCCATAATAGGTAAAAACACAGTTTTTCTACATTTTCTTACAACTAAAAAAGCGACCAAAAACGCAAAGAAAACCAAAAGCAATATAAAAGTGACTTTTCTAGACAAATAAAAAACGACCGCTAATACGGATAAGTATATAAGACCTATCTGTGAAAGCAATCGTTTCATAATTATTCATTCCTTAAAAGTTATTTGAAAAATAAAGGTAGTTCTTCGAGAAAGATGATATCATCTCGTTTAGCTGCATCTCCTTCAGCTAAAACAGCGGCTTTGCCGACAATAACGCCCCCAGAACATTCAACCAGTTTTTCAAGAGCAGCCAGACTCTCACCGGTAGAAATAACATCGTCGAGGATAAGGACTCGTTTACCTTTGAGTTTAGCGACATCCTCCTGACCGAGGAAGAGTTTCTGGTCGTAGCTGGTCGTGATAGAGTTAACATTTACGCTGATAGGGTCAGTCATATAGACTTTAGTGCCTTTTCTGGCAACAACGTACTCATTACAGCCTATACGAGCAAATTCATATGCAAGCGGAATACTCTTAGCTTCAGCAGTAACAACAACATCGTGTTCAGGACAGATTTTAAGCAATTCCTGAGCACATTTCTGAGTGATTTCAACATCACCGAACATAATAAATGCCGCTATATCAAGTTTATCATTAACAGCGCATAATGGGAGTTCTCTTTCTACTCCCGCAATAGTCATCTTATATACATTAGACATAGTACACCTCTTAAACAATCTTTTCGCCAAGGCTTTTACCACCTAAGAGATGAAAATGCAGATGCATAACAGTCTGACCGCCAGCTTCTTTACAGTTATTGATAATACGATAACCGTCAAGATTAAGCTTATTTGCAATCACAGGTATTTTAGAAAAAATATGTGCGATTACGTCGCAGTTACTATCGTTGATATCATCAGCACACGAGATGTGTGTTTTAGGAATGATGATAACGTGTGTAGGTGCCTGAGGAGCAATATCGTTGAATGCTAAAATCTTTTCATCCTCGTACACTTTATCTGACGGAATATCACCGTTAATA
>JAFVVB010000121.1 GCA_017502425.1 Ruminococcus sp.
AGGAACTAAAAGCCTTATTTATACTGATTTCCAGTAGACATAACACTCCAGTATCCTGATATTAAAGATAATACAAAGAATGTCCAAAGTCAACTATATTTAGTTTTTGTAATAAATTTTGGTCAAGTTGTATGTAAAACCCATTTATAGCCTACGGATTTTTTTATATTTATTATTCTCCTCTGTAATTATTTTGTAAATAATTCGGAAACAGAATAATTACACTTACTATCTTCCCCAGTACTTTCTGTCAAGACTTCTGTACTGGATAGCCTCAGTTATATGATGGCTCAGAATAATCTCGCTATTCTCTAAGTCAGCAATAGTTCGCGCGACTTTGAGAATTCTATCATATGCACGTGCAGTAAGACCCAGTTTTTCAAAAGCGGTTTTCAAAAGCATATTAGCCTTATCGTCTACCACACACACTTTTGAAAACAAAGACGCATCTAAGTTTGCATTGCAATTAACCTGAGTTCCTTTATATCTTTCGGTCTGGATTTTCCTCGCAGCGCTTACACGTTTGCGAATATCTTCGGAGCTCTCTTCATTCGATTTGGTTGTAAGGTCGTCGTAATCCACCGCAGGAACCTCTACGTGTATATCGATTCTGTCTAAAAGCGGACCGGATACCCTACTTAAATATCTTCTGACCGAATCTTCGGTACAGGTACAACTTCTTACTGGATGGTTATAAAAACCGCATGGACACGGATTCATAGCCGCAATCATAGTAAAAGAGCACGGATATGTAAGTCGTCCCATAGCTCTGCTGATAGTCACCTTTGAGTCTTCGAGTGGTTGACGCAAAGCCTCGAGTGCGTTGCGCGAAAACTCAGGAAGTTCATCTAAAAACAATACGCCGTTATGACACAGCGAAATTTCGCCCGGCTTAGGCAAAGTTCCGCCGCCTGAAAGTCCCACTGCTGAAATCGAGTGGTGAGGAGAACGGAACGGTCTGTTTGACACAAGTCCCGCTTTATCATCTAAAAGACCTGCTACTGAATGGATTTTAGTAGTTTCTATCATCTCATCAAACGTCATAGGCGGAAGTATAGTTCCCATTCGTTTAGCAAGCATACTTTTACCAGAGCCCGGTGGGCCTATAAGCAGAACGTTATGACCACCGGCTGCTGCTATCTCAAGAGCTCTTTTTGCCTCATACTGACCCTTTACCTGAGAAAAATCAAGCGTCTGTAATACGTCACGTTTTTTGTCGTAATCATACTTTACGCTTTCTATACACACTCTGCCTTTTAAATGATCTACAAGCTCAAAAACAGTTTTCACGGGATATATCTCTATCCCTTTAACTACCGACGCTTCGTATCCGTTTTCAAAAGGTACGAAAAGCTTTTTTATTCCCTCTTGCTGAGCTTTTATAGCCATAGGTAAAACACCGTTAACTCTGCGCACTTCACCTGATAATGACAGCTCTCCGATAAAGGCACATTCATCAGTATCAGCACTTATCTGAGAGGTAGCTTTCAAAAGCGACACAAGTATTGGAAGGTCGTACACAGGACCCTCCTTTTTGATATCGGCAGGAGCAAGATTTATTATTATTCTGACCGTAGGAAATTCAAATCCACAGTTTTTCAAAGCAGAACGCACTCTATCCTTACTTTCCTTTACAGATGCATCAGGAAGCCCGACTATATCAAAAGCAGGTATACCACGTGACACATCAGCCTCTACTTCAACACAAAAACTATCTATTCCGAATAGTCCTAAACTATTGCATTTTACTACCATTTTCCATCCTCCTGCATTAATCATACAGCCAAAATTTCATTACATTTGATTATACCATACGACCAAATTCTACACAATGCAAAATATACCGACTTATTATTGTATATTTTGCACAATAATTATTATCATTTTTAGCGTTTTTGTTTAGAAAAACTAATTTTTTATTGACTTTATCCATCTTTTAGGTTATCATAGGCTTAGATATATGTATATGTGAGGTGAATATTGTTGCAGTACGAGTTACACTGTGAGAACACCTGTGATGATATTACACTTGTCACTATGATAAAAAACAGAAACGATGCCGCTTTTGAGCTGATGTGTAAACGATACTTGAGCCTTATCTCCAGTATCGCTAAAAAGTATCGATACGATGCACAAGGGTATGAGCTGTCCGATTTTATACAAGAGGGACTCATCGGTCTTCTAGCGGCGTGTAAAACATATGACACTAAAAGCAATATGACGTTTAAAAACTATGCTATGCTATGTGTCGAAAACCGCTTCCGTTCTATTCACAGACACCTTACTAAAAAGGGAAGCGTACCAACCTCCAACATCGTCCCTATCGACGAATCCATCAACACTATCGAGGACATAACCGCACTTTCCATGCAGGAGCTTCTGGAAAGCAAGGAATACATAAAAACTATTTTTTCAAAAATCGAAGGTGTGCTGACTGAGCTTGAGAAAAAAGTGCTGTCACTTCACCTGTCAGGATATTCGTACAAGCAGACCGCCAAAGCGCTCAGTATCAGCGAAAAGTCGGTTGATAATGCTCTGTACAGAATCCGCAAAAAGTTATCCAGGTAATATGTCCCGAAAAGTTTTGACGGTGCGATTCCGTCGCGGGATTACAAATATTTTTTAAGTGAGGTTACACTATGTACGAAGACAAAACTCTGGTCTGCAAAGATTGTGGTGCTGAATTTGTATTCACAGCAGGCGAACAGGAATTCTATGCAGAAAAAGGGTTCGTAAACGAACCACAGCGTTGCAAGGCTTGCAGAGTTGCTCGCAAAAATGCTGTTAAGTCAGCTCGCGAGATGCACACTACTGTATGTGCACAGTGCGGTGGCGAAGCTACTATTCCATTCAAGCCAATGGAAGGCAAAGACTACTATTGCAGCGAATGCTTTGCAAAGAGAAAAGAAGCAGAAGAAGCTTAAGATATATACATAACACTATAATATCGTTTTCTCACGGCGTCCGTTTTTTCGGGCGCCTTTTGCATTTTATTATTCTGTTGTATTTTGTGCTTTTATATGGTATATTATAGAAGCTTGAAATATAATTTTGCGGAGGTTTTATTATGGATAAAGTTACTAAGAATTCTATCATAGGTGATGTGCTGGATAAATACCCTCATACTGCTGAATTTTTCCTTGAGATGGGTATGCACTGTTTAGGTTGTCCTGCTGCAAGAGGCGAAACTATCGAGCAGGCGTGTGAAGTTCACTCAAGTGACTGTGATGCACTCGTCTCTAAAATCAACTCAGCTATCTGATAAAATGCGACTTTTTTCACTTGATAACCGATTAAAATTATGCGCTTCTTTTGTGAGGGAAAATACGCTGCTTGCTGATATCGGCACCGACCATGCGTACCTGCCTATCTGGCTTGTGCATAATAA
>JAFVVB010000122.1 GCA_017502425.1 Ruminococcus sp.
AATAAGATAATTACAAGCTAATTGTCGATTTTTATCTTCGTTAAAATTATCAATACGTTGAAAAAATGTTCAATTCTTTTAGTTAAAAATAGTAAAATACCGCCACTTTTTAATCATAATACACTAATTAATACTGATTTATATAATGTAATATACCAACTCGTTATATTCATAAAGCATCATAATGCTAACCCCTATTGTTCCCTAAAAAGCAAAAAAAAACGCCGAGGATATCCTCGGCGTCTAATAACCAGAATTAGTCTGATGTATATGGGAGAAGAGCAAGGTGACGAGCACGCTTGATAGCAACAGTTAAAGCTCTCTGGTGAGCTGCACATGTGCCAGTAACTCTTCTAGGTAAGATCTTAGCACGCTCTGACATATAGCGGCGAAGTCTTGCGATATCTTTGTAGTCGATATTCTCAACCTTATCTACACAGAAGCCACATACTTTTCTACGAGCTTTTCTGTGGTTGTTTGGTCTATCAGCCATTGTAGATTACTCCTTTCGAAATTTAGGAATAGGCGCTAATTAAAACGGAAGATCGTCATCAAGTGGCATTTCCTGGAAATCATCGACAGAACCGTTAGAATATGACGGTGTTACAGGAGTAGCAGGAACCTGAGAGTAGTTATCTCTTACCTGAGAGTAAGAAGCACTCTGGTCTCTGCGTTCACCGGTAAATGATACGTTGTCAGCGACAACCTCGATGACTGTACGGTTAGTGCCGTCTTTAGCCTGATACTGTCTTGACTGAAGCTGGCCGTCAACAGCGATTAAAGAACCTTTACCGAAATTACGGCATACGAACTCTGCTGTGTTTCTCCATGCTACAATGTCAAAAAAGTCAGCCTGACGCTCAGCGCCTGCTTTAACGTAAGAGCGGTCAACAGCAATACGGAATGAAGTAACGCTGATACCGCTTGTAGTAGTCTTAAGTTCAGGGTCAGAAACGAGTCTACCCATTAAAATAACTCTGTTCAACATAAAGTGTCATCCTTTCGTCCTCGGTTTACACCGAAAATGTGATTATTCGTCTTATTCAGCTGATTCTTCAGAAACAGCTTCTTTAGCTTCCTCGGCCTTTACTTCAGCATCGTCATCTTTTCTAATGATAAGAGAACGCATGATGCCGTCAGTAATCTTATATCTACGGTCGAGCTCTGCAGGGAAAGAAGCCTCTGACTCAAAGTTCATAAGAACGTAGTAGCCTTCAGATTCTTTGTTGATAAGATAAGCAAGCTTGCGCTTACCCCACTCGTCAACACTCTGCAAAGTAGCGTGCTTTTCGATGAGAGCCTTGAATTTCTCAATAAGAGCCTGGATACCTTCCTCGCCCTGTTTCATTGAGATAACCATGACTGTCTCATAGTTAGCCTTTACTGCCATTTGTTGCACCTCCTTCTGGACATTTGGCACCGTGTATCACGATGCAAGGAAAAATAAAAAACTCTGCTATGCGCAAACTTTCACACATAACAGAGTTAGTATAACACAAATACAGAAAATGTCAAGAATTTTCTGACTGAGCAAAGCCATTACCACTAATAGTATTAGCGGTAGTAACAATAATAAACGCTTTATCGTCTACCAAATTAACAAGTAAACGGGTTTTATGCACCTGAGATGGTCTTACGGCGCAAAGCAAAACCTTTTTATTGTCATTGTTATATGCACCATGAGCATCAAGCAAAGTGACACCTCGACCAATCTGTTCCATAATAGCAGCGGACAGCTCCTCGTACTTTTCAGTAACGATAAACATAAGCTTACCGTTATCATGAGCTACTCCATAGATAACGGTGTCAATAACTTTAGTAGAAACAAATACTGTTATAACCGCATATAGAGCACTTTCGATACTATGGTAGACTAACGCAGCTGCTACAAAAATAACAGCATCAGCGCATAAAATAACCGTACCCATAGACACGTGTGGAAAATGCTTATGAATATTACGAGCTATGATATCGGTACCACCTGTTGTACCGCCACGATAGAATATGAAAGCAAGACCAACGCCTGACAGCAATCCACCAAAAAGCGCCGCAAGCAAAGTATCCCCTTCGTACTTATATGAAAAAGGTGCCATAACGTCAATTATCAAGGAAACAAAAACTGTTGCAATAATCGTTTTTGTAAGAAAACGTTTACCGTTTTCAACAGCTCCCCAGATAAAAAGAGGTATGTTGAGAACTAAAATCATAACACCTATCGGCAATGAAAACAGATGGTTAAGCATAGTAGCAACACCCGTTAATCCACCGGGAGCAATATCGTTAGGTGATGTAAATGTGTTTACTGATGCAGCATAAAGCACAGCACCAACAAACATAATGAAATAATCAGTAATATTGGTTAATACTTTCTTTTTCATATCTTACACCTCACTATTATCTAGTATCAGCATAAACAATTCTTTTATCCTGTCGGTTTTTCCAGACAGGTAAAGATATCCAAAAAGAGCCTCAAGCCCAGTTGCACTGTGATAATCAGCTAACGTAGAATGCTTTGACGCAGAATTGGTCTTAACATTTCTGCCTCGCTTATAAATAGCGCTCTCCTCTTCGTTTAGATAATCCAGAATTATCCTAGCACTATCCGCCTGACTTTTACAGTTAACAAGTGTAACTTTCATTTTATTTAGTTCTTTGACGGGACGATTAGCCTGAGCAACCAGATACTGACGGACAAGCAAATCGTATACAGAGTCACCAACGAAAGCCAAACTAAGTGGTGACAAAGAATGGATATCGGAATTAATATCTAACAGATTGCTCATAGTTTACTCCACATATTCAAACTCAAGGTCATAAATAGAAACAGTGTCGCCTTCCTGCACACCAGCTTCTCTTAGTTTTTCGTAAACACCACTTGACTGGAGTACATTTTCAAAGAATGTTAGACCGTCATAATCGTCAAAGTTAACGGTTCTTAGTGCTTTTAAGAGCCACTCACACTCAACAAAGTATACACCATCACATACTTTAATGCGTATTTCTTTGCTATTAACGGTAGAAAAGTCAATTTCAGGAGCAGGTTCAGCCTCGTATCGAGTGATAGGAGGAAGTTTAGAAAGCTCTTCTAAAATTTTATCAAGCAGAGGGTCAACATCCCAACGGATAGCAGCCATAATCGGGAAAAAGCTGTAACCCTTAGATTCTACATACTCTTTGAATTCATCAATCTGCTCATCAGTAGCAAGGTCGCATTTATTACCTGCTACTATCATAGGACGAGACGCGAGTTCTTCATTAAACTTCTTAAGTTCGTTATTGATGGTATCAAAATCTTCTTTAGGGTCTCTTCCTTCGCTACCTGCTACATCCACAACATGCACAAGTAATCGGCAACGCTCTACGTGACGTAAGAACTGGTGCCCAAGTCCTGCACCTTCCCACGCACCTTCTATGATACCAGGAATATCAGCCATAACAAAAGAATTACCCTCACCCATCGATACTACACCTAAGGTAGGATTAATAGTAGTGAAGTGGTAGTTAGCGATCTGAGGTTTAGCGGCTGATACAACGGAAATCAAAGTGGATTTACCAACATTAGGGAAACCTACAAGACCTACGTCAGCTAAAAGCTTGAGCTCGAGTGTTACATCAAACTCTTCGCCAGGCATACCCGGTTTAGCAAAACGAGGTGTCTGACGTGTAGGAGTAGAAAAATGAGTATTACCCCATCCTCCTTTACCACCTTTAGCTACCACAACAGGCTCATCGGTAGATAAATCAGCCATAATTCGACCTGTTTCTGTTTCTTTTACAATAGTACCAACAGGAACTTTAATGATGAGGTCTTCGGCTTTTCTGCCATATTTTCTGCCACCCTGACCGTTATTACCTTTTTTGGCTTCGAATTTTCGTTTATAACGGAAATCAACCAAAGTAGAAAGATTAGAATCAGCAACGAAGATAATATCGCCGCCTTTTCCGCCGTCACCTCCATCAGGGCCACCAGAAGCTACGTATTTTTCACGATGGAAAGAAACGGCACCGTCTCCGCCGTCACCTGCTTTTATAGTAATTTTAGCAATATCTACAAACATAATAAAACCTCAATTTCAGTCTTCATGGTCTTTAAAAATGGCATCAGGGTGCTCACTCTTTTCTGGTTTTGACGAAGCTTTTGTACTTTTAGCGGAAACATAAACACTAAAAATGAGTATCGCTACTAACACAGCAAACATACAACCAGTCAGTAATCTTCCTGCACAAAAATTCACAACCGAGCAAACACACAGAACAACAGCCAGAATAACTGTAATAAAACTGACGCTGGTCTTTTTCATAGGACCATAGACATCTTTAGCCTGATTAGCACTGGCTGCTACCGGTCTGTTTTTCATATAATCCTTCTCGTTATTTTCCATGATAACTACCTTTCGTATAAAAAACAAGGGCGGATAAAAATCCGCCCTAAAAAATTACTGCTCCACAGGATAAACGCTAGCGCGTTTTCTATCCTTGCCAACACGCTCAAAACGAACTACGCCGTCAACTTTAGCAAAAAGAGAATCATCAGAGCCACGACCTACGTTCTGGCCTGGGTGAATGTGTGTACCTCTCTGCTTAACGAGGATGTTACCAGCAAGTACGAACTGACCGTCAGCACGCTTAACGCCAAGACGTTTAGACTCACTGTCACGACCGTTCTTAGTAGAACCCATACCTTTTTTATGAGCGAATAACTGAATGTTTATTTTAAGCATAACTTTACACCTCCGAAATAGTTACTGTAATATACTGTTTGTACTGCTCTGAAAGAGCAAGCATATGAAGCACAAAGCCCTTCATAATAGCAGAGCATTTATGTGCATCAGCGATATCGAGTTTCAGGTACATTTCACCATCGTTAACTCTGAGTTTAGGAGTAACTTTCAAGATATCGGTGACGGTATTAGCCGTCATATATGCTGCTGAGCTGACTGCTGAGCAAACAATATCCGAACCTTCTTCAGCAAAATCAGAATGACCGCTGATATAAAACCCTAAAACCGGTGAGGTACCAAAGAAATCGACTTTAATCATAATTAGCCAACGATAGATTTGATCTCAACCTTAGTGTATGGCTGTCTGTGACCGAGCTTTCTCTTCTCGCCCTTCTTTGGCTTGTAAGTAGCAACTGTGATTTTCTTGCCCTTACCGCTCTTAACAACCTCACCTGTTACAGTAGCACCCTCAACATAAGGAGCACCAACTTTGAGACCGTCGTCAGTTGA
Source organism: Ruminococcus sp. (assembly GCA_017502425.1). GTDB lineage: Bacteria > Bacillota > Clostridia > Oscillospirales > Acutalibacteraceae > Ruminococcoides. The sequence continues at coordinate 5,232 of JAFVVB010000122.1, forward strand.
CAAAGCAACTACTTTGAAGTCAACTTTAGCGTTGTCCTCGGCGTTGAGCTTCTCAACGTAGATAACGTCACCGTTAGCTACCTTGTACTGCTTACCGCCTGTTTCAATAACTGCGTACATATAATTCATTCCTTTTTAATAGACTCGCTACTAGTGGGTGGAGAAAACTCACTTATGACCCACAATATGCGGCTTATATACTATATCACAACGATTTTTCGTTGTCAATAATATTTTTGCTTATTTTTAAGGTAATACGTGCTTTTCAAAAATCAAATGCCTTTTTGAAGTTTACATGCCTTTAATGTGTTTTTCATAAGCACTGCGATAGTCATAGGACCAACTCCGCCAGGCACAGGAGTGATATAAGAACACTTAGGTGCAACCGAATCGAAATCAACGTCACCGCAAAGCTTTCCGTTTTCATCTCTGTTCATACCGACATCGATTACTACCGCACCGTCCTTTACCATATCAGCACCCACAAACTTAGCTTTACCGATAGCCGCTACTAAAACATCAGCTTTATTGGTTACATTCTTCAAATCAACTGTGCGGCTATGAGTAATGGTAACTGTACCGTTTTTATGTAATAAAAGCATAGCCATAGGTTTACCTACGATATTAGATCTTCCGATAACAACGCAGTTTTTACCAGTTACGTCGATATCATAATATGAAAGCATTTCCATAACTCCAGCAGGTGTACATGGTAAAAAGTCGTAGTCGCCAATCATTATCTTACCTACGTTAACAGCATGAAATGCATCTACGTCTTTCTTATATGAAATAGCTTCAATAATAGCTTTTTCATCAAGGTGCTTTGGAAGTGGAAGCTGACATAAAATTCCGTTAACGTCTTCCCTTTCATTAAGCTCTGTTACAAGTTCCATAAGCTCATCCTGAGTAGTATCAGCAGGTAATGCGTACTCAAGGCTCTTAAATCCTACGTATTCACATGCTTTCTTTTTATTATTAACATACACGCGAGATGCAGGATCATCACCGACGATGATTACTGCTAAAGTAACCTCTACGCCTTTTTCTTTTAAAACCTCAACCTCAGCCTTAACTGAATCTTTAACACTCTGGGATACTAATTTACCATCAATAATTTTATACATTTTCTGCCTCCTGAGATTCCTCTTTTTTTAAACCATCTTTATTATCATCAGATGATACTGTGTTCTTCATATCATTTTTATTTCTGAATACTATCAGAAGCACTATACCTGCAACAACTAAGACCAGAGATAACAGCTGTGATACTCTGAGTTCATAGCCGAATATTTCAAACGGCAGATAAAGGCTATCGGTACGTAATCCTTCGACGAAAAAACGCTCCACACCATACCAGACCATATATAAAAATGCTAATTGACCATAGTACTTCTGCCATTTTTTCGAGAATATATGTAACACTAAAACGCCCAGCGCACACCATAGCGATTCATATAAAAAACACGGATGAACCGCTACTTGGCCAGTGCCTTCGCTGACCATTCTGAAAAGTGAATCAGTCTGTGTACCAAATGCTTCCTGATTCATAAAATTACCCCAACGTCCTACTGACTGGCCGATAAGAAAACATATCATAGTCAAATCAAGAACAGGTAGCAATTTCATTTTCTGGATTTTTGCAACTATAAGACCACCGATCAGCGCTCCTATTATAGCGCCGTAGATAGCTATGCCTCCATCACGGATATTGAGTATCTGTGACGGATGCTGGGAAAAATAATCCCATTTAAACGCTACATAGTATATTCTTGCTCCTAAAATCGCAGTAATAACACCAACAATAAAGCAGTTAAGCAATTTATCTATATCTATTTCAAACCGTTTAGCGTTAAAATACGCGTACGTTAAAGAAAGCAATACTCCGGTTGCTATACATAAAGCGTACCAGTAAATATCAAATGTGCCCCCAATAGAAAAAGCGACACGATTTATTGTAAAATCAAGACCTAGTCCCGGAAAAGACACGTGAAACATATTCTCCTCCTTACTCTGCGTTCTTAATTACTGAAAGAGTTGACTTTTCTATATCAAACATATTATTAAGTCTATCAGTAACGTCGTCTAATGTGGCATCAGAAATAGCATCGATATACTCGAATATTTCTCTATCAGAAAAATAAAAATCAGCCATTAAATTAGCAATATGGTCAGTAGAATTCAATGCCGCTATGCAATCACCGTAGGTAGCGCGTTTAGCGATTTCAAATTCTTCTTCAGATATTCCCGTTTTCTTCATCTGCTGTATATAATCTTTGATGATGGTTGCAACTTTCTTAGGGTCGTGGGATTCCCCCGAGAAAATAGTAGCTAAAAACCCTTCGCCCTCCATATATTCATATGAAAAGCTAGCGTTAATCAGGTTTTCGTCCATCAGCTTTCTGTACAATGTGCTGGTTGATGAAGCTAATAAGAAAAGCAGGATTTCTGAACATGCAAGAGTTTTTACATCAGGACGTTTTTTGCCTGCTTTTTCTTTAAAGCCGAGATTAAACAGCGGTAACCCCACAGGCAAACACTGTTCAACATACGGCGATACTACTGAGTCGTCCTCGTCTTCAAATATGTTTTCTATCTTATGATACTCATTCTTTTTGAGCATTTTATCTGCAATAGAAAGTACGGTATCCAAAGTAGTATTACCACATACACACAGAACCATATTATTGAGATTATAATATGTGTTATAGCAGGTATACAGGTATTCAGGAGTGATTTCTGCGATAGACTCCACTGTTCCTGCTATATCAATTCGAACAGGATGAGCGTGGTACATATTCATCAGCATATTGAACATAACTCTCCACGACGGAGAATCATCGTACATCTTGATTTCCTGACCGATAATTCCCTGTTCTTTAGCTACTGTTTCTTCGGTAAAATAAGGAGACTGCACAAAATCCAGAAGTATTTCCAGACTATCTTCGAAATTATCCGTACATGAAAAAAGATAACAGGTTTTATCAAAACTTGTGTAAGCGTTAGCATTAGCTCCTGTTTTAGCATAACGTGAAAACGCATCTCCGTCTTCTGACTCAAAAAGTTTGTGCTCAAGATAATGAGCTATACCGTCCGGAACTCGCACAACATCTTTATTATCAACTCTGAACGCATTATTGATGCTACCGTATTTAGTACCGAAAATAGCATATGTTGAGCTATACCCTTCTTTAGGATAAACGTAGATGGTAAGTCCGCTATCGTGTTTAACTTTATAGTATTTTTCGTTAAGTAATTCTGACTTAATTTCACTTATATGCATAGTTACACCTCTTTATCTTCAAGACTTTGCACACCGGTTAAAGTAAATACAGTATCTAAAGTAAGCTTTTTAGCACAACGCACCACATCTTCTTTCGTCAGACTGTTAACTTTATCGACCGCCTGCTGTGGGGTGTATATAGTGCCATCGAGCATCTGGGACAAGTAGTAGGAATTAATGCCACCTACCGTATCGCATGATGAGTAGAAAGCGTTAGCCATAGACATTTTAGTAGCCTCTATCTCCTCGTCAGTTATCTCACCATTTTGCATAGCTTTAATTTCGCCTAAAATAGCTTCTTTAGTTTTTTCTATATTCTCTCTTTCAACGCCACTTTCTACGAGCATAATACCCTTAGAACGAATATAAGAAGATGAGCAGTAATAACACAGCGATAGCTTTTCTCTGACGTTACAGAAAAGCTTAGAATGAGCGGTACCGCCCAGTACAGAACACATAAGACGTACAGCCATAACATCTTCGTCAGGTTCAGCAATTTCAGTTCTGAATCCCATGATAAGCTTTGACTGAGAAAGCTCCATATCTTCGTTTTCTACTTTCACATTTTCAGCACATTTTACTACTTGTGTATTAAGCACTGAAGGTGTTCGTGAAATTTCAGAAAAACGAGAATTAAAAACATCGAACGCCATTGAAGAATCTGAATCGCCGACGTAAATAATTTCAAAACGAGCTTTTTTGAGCATATTCTGCCACGCAGTATATAAATCCTGCGGTGTAGCGGCAATAACGTCTTCTTTAGTACCGTAACGATTAATACCATATGCCTCATCAGAGCACATAATGCTAAGTGCTTTCTGGCTTGAATAAATACGTTTTTCGTTAAACTCAGCATCAATCATATCGATAAGCTGACGTCTCTCCTGCTCACATTCGTTTATATCAAAAAGACCGTCTTTTAAAAACGGATTAAAAATAACATCGCACAGTAAAGTTGAAAGCTCTTTTGAAATAATCTCATCAGAAAGTGCAAATCTATCATCAATACCGGATATTGAAAAAGTAAGAGCTTGTACATCTCCCATTTTTCTGAAGCCGGACGAAAGTGATGCACCATAAAGTGAAGAAAGTTTTCTTGATAAAACAGTAAAGTCAGGGTACTTCTCGCACGAGCGAGTGAGCACAAGTGACATCAATGCATTATTCGCAGCAGTAGTAATATCAAGTGGTAAAAAAGCAGTCACGGAAATTCGTGTGGTTTTAAATCTACTTTCTTTGATAGTGTTAAACGTTACCGAGTCGGTAATCGATCTTCTGATTAATTTACTCATATTTACCTCCAATTAAAACGGTAAAAGTAACAAAAATAATATAACTAATATATTGTAACACAACACAACGGATTTGTATACAATATATTTTATCACAAAAGATTGATTTTTATTATTGACAAACGCAGAATTTGGTGATATAATAGCAAACGTTCGAGAAATTGAATATATTCGCGAGTGTGCTGGAATAGGCAGACAGGCACGTTTGAGGGGCGTGTGTCTTCGACGTACGGGTTCAAGTCCCGTCACTCGCACCATAAGAATTAAGGGATACCATTTGGTATCCCTTTTCTTATTTTTTGTGCTAGTGACGGTGACTTGAAGGCGAGTGTGCCGAGGAGATGTGGAACGCATCGACGAAGGTAAAAACGCTACGGTGTAGCGTTTTTAGCGAGAGCGAAGATAATACTTCTATGAATCACAATGGGTGCAAGGCGAAATCGATATTTCTATTTAATTAAACACCCGTCACTCGCACCAAGGAATGACGGATATCCAAACGGATATCCGTTTTTCTTTATGTCAGTAAGAGTGACGGCGACTTGAAGGCGAGCGTGCCGAAGAGATGTGGAACGCATCGATGAAGGTAAAAACGCTACGGCGTAGCGTTTTTAGCGAGAGCGAAGATGATACTTCTATGAATCACAATGGGCGCAAGGCGAAATCGATATTTCTATTTAATTAAACACCCGTCACTCGCACCATATGAATTAAGGGATACCATTTGGTATCCCTTTTCTTATTTTTTGTGCTAGTGGCGGTGACTTGAATACTAAATATTGTAATACACTGAAATTTGTGTTAAAATCGTGAAAAAGGGAGGTTCTCTTTATGAAGCTATTTAATAAATCAAATACTGATTCTGGTGCAAAAAATGATGAAACTACGGATGTTTCTGACATTAACACCAACAAAGTAGAGCTCACTAAATTAGATATCACAGACTATTTAGTTAAAAATTACAGAGGATTTCCAACCGCTCTTTTAGTTATCGGAATCTTAGCCGCTTTAATTTTCGGCGCAGTGGCTTTCTTTGAGCGCTCTCTGATATATTTATCAATCACTGTTTTTGTCATTGCACTTTCTGTGTATGCGAATTTTAAATACAGAAACTTTATAAACAGAGCATACAATATGGAGTTTTATATCGAAAAAGATGTATGTATAAAGAAATATGATGTTGATGGTCAAGAAGGCGGTAGCACAACATACTATATGATTTTCCAAAAACACGGCAGACACAGATTGCGTACACCTACATATAGTACTAAAATGAACACCTGCGACTTTGAGATATATCACCGTGCTAACACAGGCGACTCGTACTATCTCGTGTTTTTTGAAAAAAGCAGTCAGATTCGTATGGTTATTCCTGCAAATGAATACGAGTTGTATTTCGGTGATTTCGGATGTGAAAACGGACGATATTATCCAATCGGGGACAAAGACGCCAAGAAACTTCTTGAACATGAGTACTCGGTAGAAAAATCAAATCTTACGTGTGAAGAGATAGCTAAGATTAATGATGCTCACAATTCATTTAACAATTTTAAAATAAAATCAAAGCAGCTACTGGTATTCACATTTCTCTTTGCCTTATTAACTGTTGTTGCTGTGTTTTCCAAAACTGTTTGTGTGCTTAGTATCATTTTCAGTCTGCCTATGCTTGCAGCTCCTATTATCATAGCTTTAAAAGCATCAAGAAAGAGTCTCGATGCATATAACACAATTAAAAGCATTAAATATGAGTACGAACGATATCAACAGAAGCAAAACAAGACCGGAACAATAACTGCGCTATCGATTTTCGGCTCTGTTATTTTATGGATAATAAACATTGTAATTCTTGCTACTTTTCACACTCAATAATCATAGAAAAAATCAAGGGTATGCAAGTGAAAAACGCATAACTATACTGTTTTAACATTTTTAAATCACACATTGTCGCAGGCTAAATACGTCTGCGACTTTTTTATTTCAAAATGGTCACATGAACTTAATATCACTACTCTCCCCTGTGTGGTAAAATTGAACTACGGACAAAATACTGATTTCTATTTTAAATATATATAACTATCAATCTGCTACCAAAGAATACAATTAACCAATTCTTCTACCCACACCACTACTAGTAGTGGTTATTATAAATAAAAATACCGATATTTAGTTGATATACTCGTATATTTAATTGACACATAGTGTAAAAATTGATATAATATTACATATTTTTTAAAAGAGGTGTTCTTTTATGGCAAAAACTGTAAAGGATATCATGAAGCTTATTAAAGATAATGATATCAAAATGGTTGACTTTAAAATGGTTGACATCAACGGTCAGTATAGACATGTTTCTATTCTTGCTGAAAACTTCAACGAAGATACAATGAAAAGTGGTATCGGTTTCGACGCTTCTAACTACGGCTACGCTGTTGTTGAGAAGAGTGATATGGTATTTATCCCTGATCCTGACACCGCGTATATCGATCCTTTCTGCGAGATACCTACTCTCTCTATGACCGGTAACGCTATGATCATCGATAACCCTGAGAACCGCCCACTCGCTCAGTATCCACGTAACATCGTTAAAGCCGCTACTCAGTACATGAAAGACTGTGGTGTTGCTGACACTATGTTCATTTTACCTGAGTTTGAGTTCTATCTTTTCGATCAGGTTGGTTGGGAAGTTGCTCCTAACGAGGTATCTGCTTTTGTTGATACTGATCAGTCATACTGGAACAGTGCAACACAGGGCAAGGGCTGCGTAGTACCTCACCAGAAAGCATACCACGTTGCTAAACCTTTCGATACTTCTTATGACATCAGATCAGAAATGTGCTTACTGATGAAAGAAATGGGTATCGAAATCAACTACCAGCATCCTGAGGTTGCTGCATCAGGTCAGTTTGAAATCGAGCCACAGCTCGGCGAAATGACTAAGATGGCTGATGCATCTATGATGATCAAATACATCATCCACAACGTTGCTATGAAATACGGCAAAACTGCTACATTTATGCCAAAGATGGCTAAAAAGGTTAATAATAACGTATTATCGTTTTTAGAAAATAAGACTAATGACTTTAATGATAGAATAGCACTTGGAATGCGCAATAATTATGGGTGGAGTGAATTTACATACCAAGGTCTCGGATCCTTAAGCAGAACAATTGCGTCATATTTGATAAATGAAT
>JAFVVB010000123.1 GCA_017502425.1 Ruminococcus sp.
AATATACGCTTCAAAAAGCGAGAGAAAATTTTGTAAAACAAATGGGATATTGAGTATGAAAATACATATTATCAGCACAATCAACGGACTCGAAAACGAGGGTATGCGTAATGTTGCTACACATCTTTCAAGAGAGTTTGAGAAAGAGCATACAGTTACATATTCGAAACTCAAAGACATTTTTTCTATCATAAAAAACGGCAGAAAGAGTGACGTTACGCTTGTCTTTGCGCGACTTATAAAATCTGTGTACTATATGCTGAAAATCGTGCGACCTTTTCTCAAAAAAATATGCGTTGTATGTGTGCAGCCAGTGTCCGATGAGTTTGCACAGCTAAACAAAAAGCATAAAGTCGTCGATTACTGTCTGACTATATGCAAAGAAGATGTCACTAACGCTTTTTCTAAAGATTTGATAAGCGTTTTTGATGTAGGAATAAACACCGAAAAATTCAAAGTTAATTCTGACAGAGATAAACTGTGCGAGAAACTGAAGCTACCGAAGGATAAAACTATCGTATTACACGTTGGACATTGTTCAAGTGGCAGATATTTGGAAGAAATGCTCGCACTCGATAAAGAAAAGTATCATTGTGTTATTATCGCAAGTGGTATGTTCGACGACGAAAACACTATAAACACGCTGAAAAAGGGCGATATAGATTTACGATTTGGCTTTGTTAAGAATATCGAAGACTACTATAACTGCGCAGATGTTTATTTCTTCCCGACTAAATCCAGCGAGTTTGTTATTAGTGTGCCGCTATCGTGTATGGAAGCACTTTCGTGCTCTACACCTGTGGTGGCATATAAATCATTTGAAAAGCTGTCTTTGATTAAGACTAACAGCGAAAATGCATTCACTTTTATTAATTCTGAAAAAGAATTAAAAGAAGCTGTGGATAAGGCAAAATGCTTTAAGAATAAAGAATCATTCCTTTTGAAATCAAAATCATGGAGTTGCGTTGCGGGTGATGTTATCGCAACACTACGTAGTATATTGGAGTAATGTTATGAAGAGAAAAACAGTGTGTTTTATAGGACTTGATGGTTCAGGTAAGTCAACCTCGGTTGACTATGCGTACGATACGCTCAAAAAACGCGGTGTGAAAGTAAAGAAAGTCAGAGCAGCATATGTTATAAAATTTATGGCGTTTTTTATAAAGCTCGGTAAAAAGCTAGTTCTGAGAAAAGACTCCAATCCGTACGGCGGTGATTATAAATCATACCTTGAGAGTATGCGAAAGCAAAGCGAAAAGAAAGGTATTTATAAAATTTTCACTATGCTTACTACTCTGGAATTTAAGTGTCAGATTTTCTTTTCCATCACGCTCAATAAACTTTTCGGATACACACTTTTAGTGGACAGATACATATACGATAATGCGGTTACATATGCCGCTAATTTAGGAAAAGACACAACTTTTTTAAAAGAAACTATCGAAAAGAAGTGGAAAAACGCTCCTAAACCTGATTTGATTATTTATATCAAGACTCCGGTTGAGGTGTGTTTATCAAGAAAAGACGATATTCCTGACCCACTTTATCTTGAGATAAGAGAACCTCTTTATGATGAGATAGCATCGCTGTATTATGCTAAAATAATCCGTGGTGATAACGATAAAGACTTTATGTTAACCAAGGTGATAGACGCTATCGATAATATCTGATGAAAGGTATTTAATTATGATAAATAAGCTTATTGTTATAGGTATAGATGGTATGGATTTTGATGTTGTGAAAAAATATGAGTCACAACTTCCGACTATATCTAAAATGTTAAAAGATAATGATTATCCACGCCTGCGTTCAGTTTTTCCTGCTGATACAACGCCTGCGTGGTCTACTATTTATACGGGAGTTGACCCTACTGTTCATGGTATAATCAATTTCGTTAACGTTAAGGATAGGGACAATTCGTATAAACCGTTTGAGTTTGACGATTCCGTATTCAAAGGGAAAACTTTCTGGGATAAGCTCAACGAGATGGGGTACAGCACTACTGTGCTCTTACCTATGAACATCAAAGAAGGCTGGGAAATTAACGGCACTATGGTCACAAGACCTCATAAAGGTAAAATGCACGTTTATCCTGAGAGTAAAGCCGCCGTTTATAACCCTAAGTTTTCTATCCTCGGAACAGAAGCGAAATTCACGTCGGAATCTCAGCTTGAATTTTTAAAGAACGACTTTTTTGAGAAATCTGATGAGGAATTCAGACTCACTAAGTGTGCTATCGAAAACGAAAACTGCGATTTTCTGTTTTCTTACTTTTCTACTACCGATGGCTTGTGCCATGATTTGTGGCGTCATTGTGATGAGAATCACCCTGAATATCCTGGTGAAAACGAGCATATGTACGCTATACGTGATTTGTACATTAAGATGGACCAGCATATAGCTGAGATTATCAAGATGTGTCCTGATACACCGCTTTTAGTGATAAGTGACCATGGTCATGGTGCACGTCCTGTGTATATAGCACGAGTTAATGAGATGCTCCATCGTTTTGGCTATCTTGAGCCTAAGGTGTCATCCGGTGGTTCAAAGAAAAAGAAAAAATCACTCAAAAGTGTAATTAAAAAAGTTTCTCTTAATTTCGTAGCACGTTTCGGGCTTCCTAAATGGGCGGTGAAAGTTGCCCGAAAAGTTCCTGTGTGGAAGAGCATTTTTGCATCAGGAAATGACTTTGATTGGGATAAAACGGTTGCTTATCTCAGCGACCTTTCAGCTTTGAAGAATTATAGCTACGGTGGTATCAGAGTCATAGCAGACGATGATAAAATCGATAAGTTGTGTGATGAGATTATTGAAAAGCTTAAAACAGTGATGATAGATGATAATACCCCTGCGTTCATGTGGGTTAAGCGTACTAACACCCACTATAACGGAGAGTACTTAAGCCGTTATCCTCAGATTATATTCCAGCTTGATGAGAGATATGGCGCTGATTGGAACTTGGGTGAAGAGCTGTTTGAGAAAAAAGGTTTTATGCATCGACTTTCTCCAGGTGCTCATCGCTACGAAACAGCTGTTATAGCATCAAAGGGGATAGAGCTTTCGAAATCTCAGTATGAGATGACTGATATCAGAAATATTATACTTTCTGTGTTCGAATAATTCTAATATAGAATTCTTTTGGAGAAAATAATGAGCAAAATACTTATCTGGGAAACTTTAGCGAAAATCGGCGGTGGTCAGGAAATGACACTAAAAGTTGCCGATGTACTAAAAGTGAATAATGAGTTGCATTTTTTGATACCCGAAGAGGGTGAATTATCGCAGCAGCTAAAAGAGAGAAATATTCCGTATACTTTGATGGGTGACCAGACTATGCCTAAGGGTGAAAAAGGTGTTAAGGGTCTTATCAAATTTGCGTATCTTACGGTTTTAGCTGCTATCAAAGGTAAAAAAGCAGTGAAAAAAATACGCCCTGATATACTCTACGCTCCAGGGCCTGCGGCACTTGTGTGGAGTGCTATGTGCGCTGATTCCAAAACTAAAGTCATATGGCATCTTCACCATATGTTTCAGTCAGGAGCAACTCTTAAGCTACTGAATTTTTTCAGTGCATCAAAATGCGTTAAAAGAATTATATCGGTTTCCGATTGCGTTGCTGATCAGATAAAAAACGAAAAAGCTACTCCCAAAAAGTAACCATTTATAATCCTGTAAAGGTGATTTACGAAGATATCACAAAAAAGAATATAGTAGATGAATATCCGATACTTGATAAGGACTTAAAAATTGCGCAGATTGGTTTTATCACTCCGACCAAAGGTCAGAAACTGTCGGTTGAGGTGATGAAAAATCTGAAAGACAGAGGAGTGGACGCTTCTCTTGCTATCATCGGCAGTGTCAGAGAAGGCGACGATGAATTTAAAGCTATGCTTGATAAAATGATTTTATATTACAACCTTTCCGATAATATAGTTTTCACGGGTTACAGGACTGACATTGATGAGATTATCTCATCTTTTGACGTGCTTTTTGTACCGTCTACTATCGAGGGGTTTTCGCTTGCTTCTGCACAGGCAATTATGCAGGATGTCCCTGTACTTTCTATTGATAAAACCGGTTGTACCGAAGTGGTTGAGAAAAGCCGTTGCGGTATGGTTTTTTCAGAAGACTCAAGCGTTAAAGTGGTGGCGGATACTCTTATTAAAACCGCTTCACTTGATGTTAAAAAAATAAAAGAAAAGCACCCGGATTTTCTTTTATCCGAGTGCTCAGAAACTACGTTTAAGAAAAAGACGGCTAACGCCTTTATTCTTTAAGAGAACTATTTTTACTTTTTGCGTATTGAGACATTTTCAGTAACAGTAGTGCAGTAAACCATAGGTAGCTGCATGTGATGTTATCTACTGATACTAATGACATAATAGTCATTGTGTATCCTATAACTACCGTGAGATACGAGGTGTTATCAGGGTGGTTTATGTGATTTGCTTTTGTTTTTGACCAGCCTATTACAGCGATAGTCAAGAAGTATATAACAGCAAATCCGCCTACTATAATACCGCATTCGCATATGAACTCAAGCCATGTGTTGTGTGTCATTCTCTCGGTTATGGTCATTTTACTCATTTGACCTATTCCGACACCGAACAGCGGGCTTTTATTCCAGTAAATCTCAAGGCATTCTTTCCATATTGAGAATCTGCCGTATTCGTCAGTAAGACTTGAACGGTTTGAATATGTAGAAAGAATTGAAGAAAGCATAGATTGGCCGAGCTTTGATATAGAAAATACCAGAAGTGACACGAAAAATATAAGTACAGAAGTGATGCTTGCTACTTTTTTTCTGACATTAGTATATTGATTTATATTTGCCGCTAAAGTAATTACTAATGCACACGCACAGCATATAATTCCCATTCGGGAGCTACTTAGTAAAACGCAGAAAATTGACATAACGAGAGTTATGATATAGTAAAAGCTGAATTTTTTGAATAATCTCGATGTGCACGCTGTTATGCCGAAAATAAACTGCACGAACATAGTGTTAGGGTCATAAGCAAATCCTCGTAGTCGGTAAACTTCTATGTATGAACCATTTACCATATTGCTAAGTTTCATAAACATACCGCTTTGAGTTCTGTCAGTAGCTATTATGCCATCGATTTCTACTCCGTTTTGCAGTAGGAAATATGTGATAATAAAAACGATAGAGCAACCAAAGCACGATGCAATGAATACATCGCTTAGCTCTTCAGATTTTTTACAATCAAAGCACGAAACGTAAAGCTGTGCACTTATGTATACTATAACTGTGATTAGGGCCGCTTTTACTGTGTATGAAACATCACCGACGAATATACTCTGGGTTAGTATGAGTATGCTGAGCACTCCTGCTAAAAGCTGACCTTTCGACGCATAGAGCTCAAGCTCATTTCCTCTGTTTTTAGAGTGTAATATAATAGGTAATAAAAGCGCAAACAGCATAAAAGGTTTTACGGTAGCTCCGGCGACACTTATGCCATACGCATCAATAGGGATGAGTAGCCACATGTAGCTTGATATGTCTATTTTTTTGTTAATAAGCGGTAACAGTGAAATAATCAAAGACGCTATTATAAAGAGCCATATCATGGCGTACTCCTCCTTTGTAATTATTTGTGGTTTATTTTGAACCGAATAAAAGTAATCTTGCTAATTTGATTTTGTTGATTACCATAGCTACAAATACCGAGATTAAGACGGAAACGATAGTTAACGCTAAAATATAAATGTATGTGTTAGAAATGAATTTAGGAAGAATTATTCTACCCACCACTAAAAGTGGACCGTGAATAAGATATATTTCCATCGATTTTCTTCCTAAATATGAAATAGGTTTACGTATTTTGAATTTGCTTAATATATTGCTAAGATAAAGACATATATATATCGCAAAAGTTGCTGTGACAGTTTGCAGGTACCATACTTCATCTTGTTTGATGTATAGTATCACGCTGTATGTAACGAGTGCTATAACGGATACAATGAACAAAGCGGAGCTTTTAGTTACCTTATAATAATCGTGTTTTGTGGAAATTAATGTTCCTAAAAAGAAAAAACCGACCTGATAAAGAGAAAAACTAAGCGTTATACTCGTAAAGCCGATGCTAAAAGGGATCAGCGGAGCAAATACACTCGCTAGCATAAATAAAACCGTAAATAATGTGACGTTGTTCTTAGTGACACAGAATATCATGAAAACAGATATCACAAATACTACATATAAAAACCATAACTGACCGTCAGGATTGTTTCCCAGAAAGAAGGAGTACCATTTGTACTCATTTGAAAAACGCACATGTTCTGACATTATGATTTTCATAGGTAAGTAAATGAGTGCCCACACACAGTATGGAATCATAAGTCTTATGGTTCGCTGTTTTAATAGTGTGGATTTTTTGAGAGGTTTAGTAACTAACTTTGATGCGACAAAACCCGACACGAAGAAGAAAAGTGGCATATGAAAGGTGTAAATAACACGGTAGAGCCATTCTATCAGGTGATGACCTTCCATAACGGGGGACATAGTGTGTCCTAGTACCACAAGCAGTATGCCTATACCTTTGGCGATATCTATGCTTTCGTTTCGCTTTTTAGCCATATTTACCTCCCATTAATTAGTTTTATTAAATATATCATAAATTATTTTTAAATACAATAACGATATTTAAGAGGCAAAAAATGAATCAGAATTCACGTTCAAAAAACTCAATAAAAAACGCCTCCAGCGAAATTGTCGTACGACTGCTGACAGCCGGCTCAAAATTTGCGCTGAGAACAGTGTTTATTTACACACTCGGTATTCAGTACAACGGTGTATCGGGATTATTCAACGATATCCTGTTTATGTTTTCGCTGGCTGAACTCGGAATCAACCGAGCGATAGCGTTTGCTCTTTATAAGCCACTTGCAAATAAAGATGACGATGCTATTGCACGTATTATGAAGTTCTATAAAATTGTATATAGAATAATAGCGGGAGTTATTATGCTGCTTGGTTTAGCTATGCTGCCGTTTTTGAAATACCTTGTAAAAGACGTACCTGATATAAAAGAGAGCATATACGTGATATTCATTCTCTTTGTTATTCAGTCAGCGTCTTCTTATCTGTTTATTTATAAAGCGACGCTGCTGGAAGCTAATCAGGAAAAACGAATAGTATCGTATGTTAATATAGCAGCTACTATTATTCAGGTTGTGTGCGAAAGTCTGATACTCATTGTGTTCAGAGAGTACCTTATGTATCTTGTTTTCAGCATAGTATTTACACTTTCTAAAAACATCTTTATTTCGTATATAACCGAGCGAAAATTTCCTGTACTCAAAAGAAAAGACGTTGGACCGCTGACTAAGGAAGAGGCTAAGCAGATAAAAGCTGATATCGGCGCAACCGCTATATATAATGTTAGTAACGTAGCGGTTCAGACTACCGATACTATCGTAACAGCGGCGTTTTTTCCGACTACCATAGTTGGTATTTTATCGAATTACCGATTGATAACAAATACACTAAACACACTCATCAGCCAGATTTCAGCTTCGTGTGTTCCTAGTATCGGTAATCTTGCTGTAACAGCTACTAAAGAAAAGTTGCACCAGTTACACGACAGACTCAGCTTCATTATGTTTATGATAGGAAACTTTGTGTGTGCAGCTCTTATCGGACTTTTAAATCCGTTTATATCAGATATATGGCTCGACTTAAGGTATATTTTCTTTATGCCTACTATCGTGGTTATTGTGTTTAACCTGTATTTATGTATAATGCAGTACCCGAATACCGCATACAGAAATTCAAACGGACTTTTCGTGCAAGGAAGACTAAGACCTGCTATTATGGCTGTGATAAACGTGGTGTTAGCGGTTACATTCGGGACTATATTTTCTAAATATGGTCAGCAGTGGGGCGTGTTCGGAATTTTACTCGCAGCACCGATTTCCCGACTTTTGACTGAAACGTGGTTTGATCCGTACGTGGTGTATAAACACGTGTTCAATATGCCAATGAAAAAATATTTTCTGAAGCGATTTTGCTACTTTTCAGTTATGGTAATAAGCTGCGTTGCAACACATTTTTGCATTGGGCAAATTCTCGGTGCTTTGGATGTATCTAATGTATACATCGCTTTTGTCCTCAGAGGAATATGTGCGTGCTTCGTACCTAACGTGATAATGCTCTTACTGTTTTTCAGAACAAGTATATTCAAAGAAAGCGTAGGTATGGTGCTTTCAACAATTTTAAAAAGAAAGTAATTAAGGCTTGCCGTTTTTTAGGGTCACACATGTTATGTGTGGCTCTTTTTTGTGTCATAAGTTGTTATATTTCACAAAAATACCGCGTGATTAAGAGTGCACTTGTGAAATAGCATAAAAAAATCAGGTTTATTTTGGTTATTTTTCCTCTATAAAAAAAGGTTACAATATTGTATAATATTACCGAGTAATTGCGAAGGTTTTTCGCTTACATCAAATTTTTTAGGAAAGAGTGATACGTATGAAATCATCAACTAGACTTCTTTCGTTAGTACTTGCTATGTTAATGCTGTTCTCAGTATTTACAGTAGCTGCTTCAGCGAGAGAAATTGAAGTTGCACAGACTGGTGTTACTATGACCGGCGGCGAAGTGCTGTATCTTAAGCCTAACTCAAACTGGACTAAAGACGGCGCTAGATTTGCTTGCTATTTCTTTGGTACTGGTAACACTTTCGCTTCCATGACTAAGTGCGAAAATGACCCAGGTTACTATAAAGTAACTGTTCCAAGTGGTTCTTGGACTAACGTTATTTTCTGCCGTATGAATGGTAGTAACACTACTAACAACTGGAACAACAAATGGAACCAGACTGGTGACCTTACTTATGATGGCACAAAGAATCTGTTCACTGTTCCTGATGGAGCATGGGACGGTTCTACATCAGGTTGGAGCGTATGGTCAGAGACTCCTGTTGAGACAGAACCAGAGTCAACTGAACCAGAAGCTACTGAACCAGATGCTACTGAACCAGATGCTACTGAGCCGGAAGCTACTGAGCCAGAAGCTACTGAACCAGAAGCAACTGAGCCAGAAGAAACTGAACCTCCAGTTTCAAAAACAGCTTATTTCATCAACTCAGCTAAGTGGGATGCAGTTAGTGCTTACGCTTGGATTGACGGCGGAGCAGCTATGTCATGGCCTGGTACTCCTATGACTAAAACTGAAGATACTGTTAACGGTTTCGATGTTTATGAAATTACAGTAGATGTTGACTATCAGAATATCATTTTCAACAACAACGATAACGGTTCTAAGACTGATGACCTCACATTCATGGATGGTCAGTACTATGATCTTAAAACTACTACATGGTACGCTTCTCTTGACGAAGTACCTGCAGTAGATACACTTGCTACTGACCGTTACCTCGTTGGTTCTTTCAACGGTTGGTCAACTTCTAAAAATGAGTTCAAGTTAAATGCTGAGGGTGAGAGAACAGGTTATGTTACACTTACTCTTGAAGCTGAGACTGACTATGAATTCAAAGTTGTTAGAGAAGGCGCTTGGACTAGCTGTGCTACACCTATCACAGGTACAGTTGAAGGTCTTACTTTCAGCTCATCAGTAGGCGGCAACGCTACACTTAAGACAACAGTAGCCGGTGAGTATGTATTCTCATTCGGTCTTGATAACTCACAGCTCTCAGTTACATATCCAGAGCCAGAAGAAACTGAACCAGAAGCTACTGAACCAGAAGCAACTGAGCCAGAAGCAACTGAGCCAGAAGCTACTGAACCAGAAGCAACTGAACCAGAAGAAACTGAGCCAGAAGCTACTGAGCCAGAAGAAACTGAACCAGTTGTTGTTGCTGAAGCTGGTTACTACCTTGTTGGTACATTAAACGGTCAGGACTGCTGGACTGTTGACGAGAATTCTGCTGACAGAATGTTAGTTGCTAACGAAGGTGCACAGGGCGAGTATATGCTCGACTACACATTCGTTGAAGGCGACGAAATTAAGGTTGTATACTTTGACGGTACTGCAAACGCAAAGTGGTATAACGATGGTGGCGATAACTATGGCATCGGCGCAGTTAAAGCTGGCGAAGGCACACTTTACTTCAGACCAGATGGTAATGACGCTTGGTCATATTATTACTTCACAGTAGTTCCTAAGGAAGTTCCTACTGAGTCATCAGAGGAAGAGTCATCTGACGATCCTGCAACAGACGATCAGCCTACTATTCCATCAGAAGAATCTACTGAAGAATCAACTGAGCCATCAGAAGATGATACAGAATACATGACTATTTACTTCCAGAACAACTGGTTGTGGTCAGACGTGAAAGCTTACTTCTGGGGCAGCGCATCCGCTAACAGCGGTGAGTACCCAGGCGATGCTATGAAACTCTATGATAACGATGGTACATACGATGTTTATATGGTAAAAGTTCCTACTGACATCGAAGGTATTATTTTCAATGGTATCAAGGATGACGGTACAGGCACTCTCGATAAGACACCTGATATCAAAGAAGGTTTCTACGATGGTATCTGCTACTACATGATGTGGGATAACGGAAACACAACAGGTTCTATGGATATCAAGGATTTATTCCCTGACGAAATCCCATCAGAAGACGTTTCTGAAGAAGAATCAACTGAAGAACCATCTATCAATAAGGTTGATAAAGTAGATGGCGTTAAACCAGTTGATGCTACAAGAGATTCATTTACAATTTCTTGGGATGCAGTTGAAGATGTTGCTTACTACTGGGTATATGTAGACGGTATTGTTTACGATAAGACAACTGACACTCAGATTACTGTAACAGGTCGTAAGGTTGATACAGAGTACAAAGTTATCGTTCGTGCATCATACGCTGACGATACTATCACACCTATGGACGAAGCAACTGAAGTTTCTGTAAGAACAAATAGCTATGTTTACTCATCAAGTGCTGAAGCTAATGCTGATAGCATTACTATCAGTTGGGAAGCAGTAGATTCTACAAAGACATGGATTTACTATGGTAAAAATGCTGATGATCTTAAGATCTACGGTTCTTCTACATCTAACGAGTTCACAATCCCAGGCCTTGAGTCAAATACAACATATTACTGCAAGCTTGCTCACTATATCGACGACAGACTTGTAGATACACAGGAAGTATTCGAAGTTAAGACAGCTGTTGATGAAGCATTACTCGTTGATGCAGTGGCTACTGAAGATGGTATGACACTTTCATGGAATGCTGTTGATACAGTTAAATACTGGGTATTCGTTGAGACACCTGATGGCACTATCACATATGGCACAACTGACACAACATTAACACTTGACGGTTTTGCAGCTGACGAGTACACAATCACTGTTAAGGGTGCAACAGCTGAAGGCAAGATGGTTTACTACTATCCAGTAGAAGCTTGATTTGTTTTTTAGCTTTTAGTGCTTAATAAATAATAATCGACGGGAGATCCTTTCGGGTCTCCCGTTTTATTTTGCTTAAATTTCGTTTTTTGGTGGATTTAACATGTCGCTTTTGTGTATATTTAACTAAAATACACTTGTTTTGATGAGTGGAATGTATAAGTTGACGTTAACAATATACAAAAGCAATAGCTGAAATTTGTGCATAATACCCAAACAAAAAGCTCTTAGTTTGATTTTTATGTTAGACAAATTTTCTTTGACTCAGATTTATTAGTAATACTTAACAAGAATAAAATTTAAAGTTTAGTATTTAATGCCGTTGTTTTTTTGAAGCCTATTATTGTAAAATACAAGTGTAATATTAATTCTTGCTTTAGGAGAGAAATTATGACTAAAAGAATTCTGAGTTTAGTGCTTACAGTTTGCGTAATGCTCACTTGCATTCTCACAGTAAACTGCTTTGCACCACAGCCACAGGCTGCTGAAATTGATACTACTTCTGTTTCAGCAAGCACAGGTCCACAGAGCGATGTACAGGGTAGTGCTATCCTTCACTGCTTCAACTGGTCTTACAATTCAATCAAAAACAACTTACAGGCGATTAAAGACGCTGGTTACACAGCTGTTCAGACTTCTCCTGTCCAGACACCTAAAGACTATAACTCTTCATGGAGAGATCAGGGTGGTCAGTGGTGGAAACTTTATCAGCCACTTAACTTTTCTATCTCAAATAGCACATGGCTTGGCACAAAGAACGATTTAAAATCACTTTGTGACGCAGCAGAGAGAATGGGAATCAAGGTTATCGTTGACGTTGTTGCTAACCACCTTTCTGGTAACGGTGGTGGCGGCTACGGTTCGCTTGACGGCAACGTAGATGGCTCACTTAAGAGATACGAGTACTTCCACGATTATTACAATGGCGCTACTGATAACAACCGTTACGAAATGACTATGGGTCATATCGGTATGCCTGACCTTAACACAGGTCATGGCGATGTTCAGAGAATCGTTAAAGACTTCCTTATTGAATGTATCAACGTTGGTGTTGACGGCTTCCGTTTCGATGCTGCTAAGCATATTGAGCTTCCAACAGACGATGGTAACAGAAGTGATTTCTGGCCAACAGTAATCAATGGTTCACAGGCAGCAGCTGGTGGTAGAAAGATTTACTACTACGGTGAGATTCTCAACGGTTGTGGTACAGATATCAATAACTACACAAGATACATGAGCATTACTGATAACTACGCTAGTGACGCTATTTTAGTTGCTACATGTAATGGTAACGCTTCAGGTATGGCTAACTCTCACTACGCTAAGGGCGCTGCAGCTGATAAGAACGTGCTGTGGGTTGAGTCACACGACACATACTGGGGTCAGTCAGGCTCAGCTGGTATGGGTAATACTAAAGGCGTATCTGATGACAAAATCATCAAAGCATGGGCTATGATCGGTTCACGTGCTGAAGCTTCATCACTGTTCTTTGCTCGTTCAGCTCAGAACATGGGTGATGCTAGTACAAACACAACATGGAAATCAAAGCCTGTTGCTGAAGTAAATAAATTCAAAAACTACTTTGACGGTCAGTCTGAGTATGTTGCAAACGAAGGCTCAATCGCATACAACGAGCGTGGTACATCAGGTGTTGTTCTTGTTAACGCTAACGGCACATCATGCTCAGTAAATGTTAGAGCTAACAAAATGGCTAACGGTACATACACTGACGCTGTAACAGGCAGCAAGTTTACTGTATCAAACGGTAGAATCACCGGTAACATCGGTAACACAGGTGTGGCTGTTGTATATAATCCATCAAACAATCAGCAGGAATCAACTGAGCAGTCAACTGAGCAGTCAACCGAGCAGTCAACTCAGGCTTCTACTGAAGCTAAAGAAAAGTATCTCGTTGGTGATGTTGACTTAGATGGTGAAATTTCAGTTATGGATGCTACCGCTATTCAGCAGTACTTATCACAGATGATTAATTTAAGTGCTAAGGGTAAACGCGGTGGTGATATTGATTTGGATAAATCGGTAGACGTTACTGATGCAACAGTAATCCAGCTTTATCTCATCGGAATGAAACCTGATGGCACATACTGTGGTCAGTATAGATTTGATGATCCGAATCCAGATCCAGATCCAACAGTAAAACCAGACCCACAGGGTAATTACTTGTACTACAAAAACACTAACAACTGGAGCGAAGTTAAGATTTACTACTGGAGCGACAGTGATACAGGTATGACAGCATGGCCTGGTATCAATATGGAAAACATCGGTGATGGCGTTTACAGAGCTGAAGTTCCATCAAATATCGGTTATGTAATCTTCAACAATGGTTCAGCTCAGACTGAAAACCTCAGATTTGAAGGTCTTAACAAGATTTTTGATAATGGTAGCTGGAAAAATTACGGTCCAACACCTACTGAGCCGACTGAAGAATCTTCATATAATCCAATACCAAATAACGACAAGTATATCTACTATAAGAATAACGATGGTTGGAACGAAGTTAAAGTTTACTACTGGAGTGATTCTAACAGCAATATGACTGGATGGCCTGGTCTGCATATGGAATCAATCGGTAACAACGTATACAGAGCAGAAATTCCATCAGATGCTAATATGGTAGTATTCAATAATAATAATCAGGGTCAGCAGACCAGCGACATAAGACTCGAAGGACTCGGAAAGATTTACGATAACGGTTCATGGAGTACTTATAACGGCTGATTATATTAATAACAGAAACCAAAATGCTGCGGATACGACAAAAATCAGTGGTTAAAATACACAAAAACATAACTTCCTATATGTTTATTATGCATATATCAAACAAGAGACGAAGGCTGAAAATGCCTTCGTCTTTTTGTTTTTATATACATTTGCTTATAAATAATACACAAGAAACGATTTAAAAGTTTAGTGTTTATCTCCGTTGAAATCTCAATGATTTATGATGTAAAATAATATTGTAAGAGGTAAAGCTTTTTTCATAAGGGGGATGTAATCATGTTGAAAAGATTGCTTAGTTTATCGCTTGCTATATGTATTGTTTTTTCTTGCTTTATAGCAACTGATAAAATATTCGTAAAAACTGATGCAGCGACTAGTGACTATGGTCTTACTGATAATGTTCAGGATGGGCAGATTCTTCAGTGCTGGAACTGGTCGTTTAATAACATAAAGAACAATATGGCTAAAATAGCTGACCAAGGATTTTCTGCTATCCAGACTTCACCTATTCAGGCTTCAAAGGAATCTACTAAGGAAAGCTGGAGCACAGCAGGAAACGCCTTCTGGGTTTATTACCAGCCTATTAATTTCAGCATAGAAACGAATTCAAGAAGTGCACTTGGTACAAAGTCAGAGTTCAAAGCTATGTGTGATGAAGCTGAAAAATATGGAATCAAAGTTATTGTTGACACAGTATTCAACCATCTTGCCAATGCTAATTCAGATAACTCTCTGAATAGTCAGATACCTTCTGATATAAGAGATGATTCATCATGTTGGCATAATATTTATACTAATATTTCTAACTATTCCGATAGATATGATATAACTCATCGCTGTCTGGCAGGTCTTCCTGATCTAAATACAGGTAGCTCTAAAATCCAAAATTACGCTATCGGATTTTTGAAAGAATGTATCGATGCAGGTGCAGATGGCTTCCGTTTTGATGCTGCGAAGCATATTGAAACACCGTCCGATTATTCCGGTACATCAAGTGATTTTTGGCCGAATGTTATTAATGCGGCTACTTCTTATTCACAGTCAACATATGGCACAACACCTTATTTCTACGGCGAGATGCTCGATAATACAGGCGGTGTTGATATCAGCGCGTATACAAAATACATGAGCGTAACTGATAATGGTGGTAGTAACAGTATCAGAAATGCTGTGAACAGCTCAAACGCAGGCAGTGCTGCGAATTCATACATATTCAACGGAGCACAGCCAAAGTATACAGTACAGTGGAACGAATCTCACGATACATACGCTGAGGGTAGTTCAAACTATGTCTCTGATACTGCTTTGAAAAAAACATGGGCGCTCGTTGGTTCCCGTGCTGAGGTTTGCGGGCTTTATTTAGCACGTCCTAATAGTTCTTCTACTAAGCTCGGTAGCGCTGACACTACTGCATGGGCTGACAAGGAAGTCAAGGCTATCAACAGATTCAAAAATGCTTTCGTTGGTGAGACTGAGTATTTTGCCTCATCGGGAAGTATCGCGTATAACGAGCGTGGTACATCAGGTGTAGTGCTCGTTAATGTTTCAGGCGGTTCAGCTTCTGTAAATGTAGTAGCTAATCGTATGGCGTCAGGTACATATAAAGACGCTATTACTGGCAACACATTCACAGTATCTAACTCAAAGATAATCGGTAATATCGGTAGCACAGGTATTGCGGTAGTATATGACGAATCAAAAATTAACAACGATACTGTTGTTTCTACCGAGAGTTCAACATCTGAAACTTTATCAGGTGAAAAAAGAACCGTTAACATAGGTGTTATTGAATATATCACAGATACTTTAACTCTTCATTATTGGAACAACACGGGATTAGAAGGTGACGCTACTCTCAAAGCTACCGGCAAAACCGCTAAATACGCAGTAGGTTCATCTTACTGGTCAAATGCAGAGCAGACATTTAATATATATACCGCTGAAGTTCCCGTGGAAGCTACATCAATGAAAACATATACAGCTGCTGATAACAGTAACTGGGCACAGGAAGAAGTGCAGTGCTCAGAAGATAACATAACATTGGTGTTTGAGTGGGGCGGTACATATCATAATGTATCAGCTATATACACCGAGGAAACAGTGGAATCAAGCGAGGAAACAGTGGAATCAAGCGAAGAAACAGTTGAGTCAAGTGAGGCTGAAACTGAAGAATCAAGTGAGGAAGAAACTATTGAATCAACTGAAGAATCAAGCGAAGTTGAAACTGAAAGCTCATCAACTTCGGATAGTGCGGGATACTATCTCGTAGGTACTTTAAACGGCGAGAATTACTGGTATGTTGACGACAACTCAACAGATAGAAAACTCAAGTTCAATGAAACTGATAATCAGTACACACTTGACTGGGAATTCTTCGACGGTGATTCAATCAAGGTTGTGCATTACGACGGTACATCGATTACCCGTTGGTATAATAGTTCAGGAGATAACTATTCTATCGGCTCATCGAAAAAGGGGGAGGGAACTATCTACTTCCGCCCTGACGGAAACTCAGATTGGTCATACTATTACTTTACAGTACAGCCTAAAACAGTAGATGAAACAGAGTCTACTGAGGAAGAAACAGAGTCTACTGAGGAAGAAACAGAGGCAACTGAAGTTCAAAAGCCGGTGAAAGTAGAAAACATAGTAGCAACTCCATCATCATCAACAGCAGTACTTAGTTGGGACGCAGTTGAAGGTGCAACAAAATACTGGGTGTATAAGAATGTATCCGGTAGCTACGTAATATACTCAAGTGCATCTACTAATAAGCTTACTGTGGCAAGCTTGCTGGGTGATACAACATATCAGTTTAAAGTAGTAGCAGTATTAAGCGACGGCACTACTCAGAAGCTAGCTGATGCTGATGTAGTAGAATTCACTACTCTTGCTCCGATAGTAACCAAAAACATTGAAACAGTATCTTCAGTAACTTCTATTACACTCTCATGGGATAAAGTAGAGGGAGCACAGAAATACTGGATATATAAGGCGTTTGAAGAAAACGGACCTTTCTACGTTTACGATGCGACTACCGACCTTGAATACAGCGTGAAAGCTCTCCAACCTGATACTACTTATTATTTCAAAGTAGTACCTGCTGTTCTTACAAACGGAAAACTGTATTT
This sequence comes from Ruminococcus sp., assembly GCA_017502425.1. Classification (GTDB taxonomy): domain Bacteria; phylum Bacillota; class Clostridia; order Oscillospirales; family Acutalibacteraceae; genus Ruminococcoides. The sequence goes on from JAFVVB010000123.1 coordinate 17,281, forward strand.
AGGCGAAACAGGAGCTGCTCAGAAGATAGAGGCTACTACATCTTCAGGTGAGAGTATCAAGGTTAAAGTAACTGACTTAACCTCAACTTCTGCTACAATAAGCTGGAATGCTTTTGAAAACGCAGAGAAGTACTGGATAATCTACTCAACTGAGACTATGAGTACCACAGACCTTTCAAAATGGACTACATGGTCAGAAACAACCGACACAAGCTTCACAATCAAGTGGAGAAAACCTGGTGAGTTCTATCATTTCTCAGTAGTAGCGAAGTGTAAAAATCCTGAAACAGGCGGCACAGAAACTGTGAATTATCTCGCTGATTCTGCGAGAATTCCGTATTCAGATTCTGATATTATCACATTCACACCTGTTGATGATGATACAGTAACACTTTCATGGAATGATGATATCGGTATGAGTAAGGTGTGGGTATCATATATTAATGCAGAAGGT
>JAFVVB010000018.1 GCA_017502425.1 Ruminococcus sp.
GTTATTGTCAAGGTTTTGAAGCTCACGTATAACATCTTCTAAAAAGCGAGAAACACGTCCAAAACGTATATGGTCTGGTTCGTGTTTTGCGTTTGAACAATAAAATAAATCAGATAGATTGAATCTATAGATAGTTGTAAAATCAAACGTACCTTTTGCGTGTTGATTATTTGATAAATATTTTATAAATAATAGTTCGGTATCTCCTCGATAAATAAAATTAAAAGAATTTCTTTCTAAGATTTCAATAAATTCTATAAAATCTGCATTATTATAGTAAATCCGACCTAAACGCTCTGTATCTAAAGCGATAGCATCTTTCGAATAGTTGAAATTAGGAAAAATTTGATTAAATGTAATACTGGGATAGTGAGCGTAGCCTGGTAAAAAGAAATCAACATTGCGACCAGCTCTTCGGTCGAAATAATTGAAATGATTATCAAGGTGAAGTCGTTCGTTAAGGTATATCATTGTTGCTGGTTTTATTAAAAAAATGGGAATAAGCTTGTCATTATTACCATGTGAATATTGTAAAAATTCCAAAAAACTATTGTATGAGCATACAGGGTTCATTTTAAGCCTCCTAATATAATTTATATTTAAATTGATTGATTTATTTATTCTGATTTCTAATTTATAAATCTCCCCTATAAACATTATAACACAAAATAAAAATAAATAAAGTTTTTATGAAATAAGTATACATTTTTCTAGAAGTGGGACAAACTGTGGTCGTTGCTGTTTTTTGAGCAAATGTGCGTTGTGCATTTTTTAGTGAAAATCGAGTGCTTTCTAAAACAAAAAACGCCCAAAAATGGCTTAGATAAGCCGTTTTTGGGCAAACAAAAAACCGACCTATAGAGGTCGGTTTGTGGTCGAGGTGACAGGACTTGAACCTGCGGCATCCTGGTCCCAAACCAGGCACTCTACCAAACTGAGTTACACCTCGAAATGCATCGTATCTGACAGCCCTGTTATTATAACCTAAAAAAAATTGCTTGTCAAGAGGAAAAATACACTCTTTTTACTTGTGTTTTGTAAAAAAAGCATTTATAATAAATTTGAATAGGCTTTTTTTAAATTAAATCATTGTTTTTACTATAAATTTGGAGAGAAAAATATGCGCAAAAGAGCTTTTATGAATTTTTTGGCAGTAATTATATCGTGTTTTCTGATTTTTGCGTCTGTGATTAGTGTAGGAGCTATCGATGAGAAGTATAAAATCGATGAGCTCGGACTTTCGCTGAAAGTTCCTAAGGAGTACACTACTATCACCAGGACTACTGAGGAAAGCAACGAAGCATTCAAAACTTTATCGCTTGACTATAACGAGACTATGACGGCGTTTTATGCGGCTGACATATATCTTCAGTCGGTAAGCTCAGACCAGAGTTTTAAAATCACTTTAGCTCAGACCAGCGATGATAACAGCAAAGCTATCAACAACTACTCGGATCTGAGCACTTCTCAGCGTGAGACTATACTGAATGCTTTTTTAGCCGATGATATGTATACAAATGGCGTACTCGTTAAGCACCACGGATACAGCTTTTTAGATTTGTCTTTCACTCAGCATGCACAGTCGGGCGTTATATACGGATACCAGTGCCACACTGTGGTAAACGGTATGAATATCAATCTCACTTTGCAGAAAAATGACGAGGAGTTAACTCAAGAGGAGATTAAAATAGTTACGAATGTCGCTGATTCCATTGATTTTGGTAAAATCAAGTCGGGTGGCGGTTTTGATTGGCTCAGACTTTTTATCTGGGTTTTAGTTATCATTATTTTAGTGATTTTAGGTCGCTATTTTTACAAAATGTACAAAGTCCGTATGGAAAGTAAAAAACCTCAGCGCAGACGCAGAGAAAGAGAAGAATCATTGCTTACCGGCATCGACGTCGAAGAAAAGCCGTCTGAACCTGTAAGAAGAGCCCGCTCGGTGTTTGATGATCTCGGACTCGAGGGGTTTGATGACGATTTTGAATTGCATTCGTTTGAGGATTCTCTGGGTTACGATGCTGACAATTACGGAGAACGTTATAACACCGATTTTGATTCTTTTGATGTTTCAGTACACGAAGAAGACGAGCTTGATGTTATGTCGCTTTTTGAAGACAGCGATGTGTCAGAGAAAGAAAGCTCTGACTACTTTACCGACTACTTCACACAAGACGAAGACATCTTGCCTGAAGACAACAGCGTTTTAGGAAATGCTACGCTTAAAACCAAGTCTTTCTTTAAGCATCTGGGTTACTTTTTCAAAAACCTGTTTTCTATGGTTTCATCGTCTGAAAGGTCGAAAAGAAAAAGAAAATAAAGTGCATTTTTGCATATTTACTAAAAATTTTGGAAATATTAATGAAATTTGTATAATCCTGTATTTGCTTTGTTATTGAATTAACAATCATTTTGGAATATAATTAAATATGAAAAATATCAGTATTATATACTGCTATACGTAAGGAGTTATTATTATGAGTAGAGTTTACAATTTTTCAGCAGGTCCATCTATGCTTCCTGAAGCAGTTCTCAAAAAAGCAGCTGACGAGATGCTCGATTATGAAGGCAGCGGTCAGTCTGTAATGGAAATGTCCCACAGAAGCAAGGTGTACGATGGTATCATCAAAGAAGCTGAGGCACTCCTCAGAGAGGTTATGAACATTCCTGATAATTATAAAGTTCTCTTCTTACAGGGTGGTGCTTCATCACAGTTCGCTATGGTTCCACTCAACCTGCTCAACAAAAGCAAGAAAGCTGACTACGTAATCACAGGTCAGTGGGCTAAGAAAGCTTATAAAGAAGCTTGCAGATACGGCGAGTGTAAGGCAGTTGCTTCTTCAGAAGACAAAACTTTCTCTTACATTCCAAAGCTTGATAAAGCTGACTTTACACCTGATGCAGACTACTTCTACATCTGTGTTAACAACACTATCTACGGTACACTTTATCACGAGCTTCCTGATACAGGCAACGTTCCACTCGTTGGTGATATTTCATCATGCGTTCTTTCAGAGCCTATCGATGTATCTAAGTTCGGTATTCTTTTAGCTGGTGCTCAGAAGAACATGGGTCCTGCCGGTGTTACTATCGCTATCGTTAGAGAAGACCTCATCGGTAACGCTATGGATATCACACCTACTATGTTCAACTACAAGACACACGCTGATAACGATTCTATGTTCAACACACCACCATGCTACACTATCTACATGGTTAAGCTCGTACTCGAGTGGATCAAGAACGAAATCGGCGGTCTTGAGAAGATGAAAGAGTTAAACGAGAAGAAAGCTAAGCTCTTATACGACTTCTTAGATAACTCAAAGCTCTTCAAGGGCACAGTAGTTCCTGAGGACCGTTCACTCATGAACGTACCTTTCGTTACAGGCAGCGACGAGTTAGACGCTAAATTCGTTAAAGAGTCTACTGAGGCTGGCTTTGTAAACCTCAAGGGTCACCGTTCAGTTGGTGGTATGCGTGCTTCTATCTACAACGCTATGCCATACGAGGGTGTAGAAAAGCTCGTTGAATTCATGAAGAAATTCGAAGCTGAAAACGCTTAATCAATATATTTTTACGAGGTGTTTACCAATGTATAATATTCTTAAACTCAACAAAATCGCTGAAATCGGCACAAGCCGTCTTGGCGATAACTATAACTGTGTAGACGAATGCGCTACACCTGATGCTGTACTCGTTCGTTCAGCTTCTATGCACGATTTGGACCTTCCTGAGAGCTTGCTCGCTATCGCAAGAGCAGGTGCAGGTGTTAACAACATCCCACTCGACAAGTGCACAGAAAAGGGTATCTGTGTATTCAACACTCCTGGTGCTAACGCTAACGCTGTTATGGAGCTTGTTATCGCTGGTCTTTTCATGGGCTCAAGAAAGCTCGTTGACGGTATTAACTGGGCTAAGTCATTAAAGGGCAACGGCGACCAGGTTCTCAAAATGGTTGAAAAAGGTAAGAGCCAGTTCGCTGGTCCTGAAATCAAGGGCAAGACTTTAGGTGTTATCGGTCTTGGTGCTATCGGTATTTTAGTAGCTAACGCTGCTCGTGCACTTCACATGAACGTTGTTGGTTATGACCCATACCTTTCAGTAGAAGCTGCTCTTAAACTTTCACGTCACGTACACACAGTATCAAACCTTGACGAGCTCTACGCTCAGTGTGATTACATCACTGTTCACGTTCCACTCGTTGCAGATACAAAGGGTATGATTAACGACGAGAGCATCGCTAAGATGAAAGACGGCGTTAGAATCCTCAACTTCTCAAGAGACGGTTTAGTAGTTTCTTCTGATATCATCAAGGGTCTTGAAAGTGGTAAAATCGGTTCATACGTTACTGACTTTGCAACTGATGACCTCTTAGACGTAGACGGCGTTGTTCCTATGCCACATTTAGGTGCTTCTACACCTGAGTCAGAAGACAACTGCGCTATCATGGCTGCTGACGAAGTTAAGCAGTATCTTGAACTCGGTAACATCAAAAACTCTGTTAACTTCCCATGTGTTTCTATGCCTAGATCAGGCGACACACGTTTCTGTGTATTCCACCAGAACGCTCCTAAGGTTATCGCTAAGTTACTCGAATCTATCGGCGGTAACGTTGAGAACATGGAGAACAAGAGCCGTGGCGATTATGCTTACACTATCATCGACGTTACTGGCGCTAACGCTGACGCTGAAGATAAGATTAAAGCAATCGAAGGCATCATCAGACTCAGAGTACTCTGATATATTGACTAATAGTAAAGACCGCAGTTTTCACTGCGGTCTTTTTTATTTGTATAACGAAAACCACGCGATAGTCGTGTAGTTTAAAAAAGGTTAACCGATGAACAAAAAACCTCCGAATATGCTAGAATTGGAACGACCTGCCAGTCGAACACAAGAAAGCAATCGGAGGAATTTTATTACCTGTTTATCAGTATTGATATGAAGTTTCATTTAAGAATGAAATCGCATTATTATCAAGACTCGATGTCCAGCCAAGGATATATGCGTTTAAGCTATCGGTAAAAGCAAAGGAGTTGCACTCAAGCATTAAACTGTCAGGAAAATACTTACTGGCACAGTTTCTGACTGAAGAGCTTTCGTTATAATCGATGCAACCGTACATGCTGTAAAGCTGAGGTCTGAAATCAGGGAAGCTCGAGAATATAACAGCATATTCGAATGTGTCGTTATTAGCATCGGATTTTACATAGTAGGACTGTCCGGGTTTATTAATAAAGAAAAGTACTGGTGCTTCGTCAGCGTAGTAAAGGTTTTCTAAATAACCGCCCATTGAGTCAGATACAGGTAGCCTTGCGCTGCTTAGCGTAGTGTCTATCCATTCGTTGTGGTTATTCGCTTTAATATCGGTGAGAGAATAAGCTCTGAAGTACTTAGGTGTAATATTGATAGTAAATCCGTAGTCCTTAGCCTGACTGGTGATGTTTGCGATGTATATGTTCTGTAATGCCTGCATTTCTTTGACGTCCTGATCAGACCATATGTTATTTTGGTCATCAACGAACACGAAAGTCATAGCGATATTTCCCGTGAGTTTTTTACAGTCACCTTTATTATCATATTTCATAAGATAGTGGGAGTTTGCATCAACTGACGAATCCGTGTTTTTCTTAGGAGTGCTGTAAGAACTACTATATTTTTTTGAAGATGAGTAGTTTGAAGATACGTAGCTTGATGAGTTATCGTCTAAGTAGTTGTTCACTGAATCAAAATAATCATCTGAAAGCATAGATGACGATGAAGAAGAGGAGGATTTAGCGCTGTTATCATTAATTACTATGGTGTCGTTATCTTCGAAACGTGAAGCGATAAAAGCAATTACAAAAATGATAATAGCGATAATAACGATAGTACTAGTGCATCCGCCTTCTTTTTTATTATTATCAGGTGTGGTCTGGTTGGTGTTAACAGGGGTAGGGTTTTCGTTCATTGTAAATCTCCGTGCATATTTTATAATTTAATTTTAAATCTTTTTAAAAATATGTCAAGAAAAGCGGTGCAGATATCTGCACCGCTTTTAAAACTAAATATAAACGTTTCTGAGATACTCTAAGAATGAGTCATTCAAAAGAAAACCAATCTCAGGAGGATTGTCAGGCAAAGCTATGACGGTCTGTTTATTATATTTGATAATATAGCCGTCACATATAGCGCCCTTTAATTTTCTGATGTTGTTGAGAGTGAGCCCTGAGTTAGACACAGCACGTGATAAAACAGTAACCAGATTCTCGTCGTCGTTCTTAGAGAAACCGCCGATAATCACAACGCAGTTGCAAAGCGTAAGGCTTTCACACAGCGTCTCGCCGAGCTTAGTCGGAGCAACCGATGAAATAATCCTGTTAGGGCTCATATCGATTTTACTGAATTTGGATTTAAGCACTTTTTCACAGTATGAAGTTTTACGTGATTTATAAAACAGGATATCAAATTTCATTTTAATCTCCTTTATTTCGGCGTGTATTTGAAATTAGGGTAGATGGTCATACTGTACTGGACATTGTTTAAATCAAGGCCTGCGGTATCCCATCCTGTGAAAATGTAGTTGTAGTTATTATCGCTTGGTAATCCCGGAGTACCATCAGGAGGAGAAACCGAGTCGCCCTCTCGTACTGATAGTGTGTAGTACTCGGAACCGTCCCAGTTAACGAATTTTACTTCGTAGTAGGTGGTGATAGCCGGAGCGGAAGAACTGTTCTTCTTCTTATTTTTCTTATCAGGTTTTTCGGTAGGTGGTTCAGTAGGGTTAGCCTCAACCGATGCTGTCAGTGTTTCGCTACCCTCAAGGTTACCTTCACCGTCATACCAGTTGATAAGACCTGATGCTTCAGCAGTCTTGAAAGTCATCTCGGTAGGTCTTGAGCCTGCGTGGTTAGTGTAGTAAATATCAGGGAAGAGAGGATTAGAATTTAAAGTAGCAATTTCGGTGTTAACCTTAGCTTTTTCGCCTTCTCTTAGTTTTCTCGCAACAACTACGGTACGCCAGTTGCTGTACTCGTAGCTACATGTGGAAAGTGTCAGAATCTGGTCGTCTTCGTTGACCATAACAGGACAGTTGATAAGTGAACGCACACGACAGTTATAAACGAAGTTCATAAACTCCGCGTCAGATAAGAACTCGCCCTGCATATAGTTGAAGAAGTAACCGTGATCGTACAGTGTGTTTGTTTTGAACACAGATATGATTTTATATTTTGCATCTGCCTCAGGAGTATTGAAGTCGATGATAGGGTGCTTTTTATAGTACTCGAGGTTACCCGTGAGGTCACCGTAGTTAACAAGCTCGTGGAACATACTTCCGTCAGTCATATTATGACCGTGTAATATAACGTTCTTGCTCTTGACAGATTTAGTGGAGCGATAGTCAACGAAAATACTTCCGTATACCGAGTAGCTCTTTTTATAGGTGTGGTTTAAATAGTACTGGGAGTTTTCGTTGTCGCCTTTATGTTCAAGTACAGGATAGTCGATGATAGTGTCTTTGAGAGTAATCCAACCGACGATTTCCTTGTTAATCTTTTTGAGTGCGTCCCAATCCTGAGCTGGACCTTTATTCGAGTCATCGCCGTCTGAATTGCTGTAAGCGATGTCGTGAATGTCGGAGGTGATTCTGCTGTTGAGCCACGGCTGGATAATAAGCTCGTTGATGAGGTAAGCCGCAGCGATCAGGAAAATCAGAATGGCAATAAGCACTATCCACTTTCTTCTCTTGACGTTTTTAGGGTCATCTTTCTGAGGGATAAAGCTCTTTATAAAGCCTTCCTTTTTCTTCTTAGGTCTTTCAATGAAAGTAAGACCATCAGGGAAATCAGTGCTGTTTTTGAGAAAACTCTCATTAGCTTTTGATACAGCCTTATCAAGAAGAGTGGTGATATCGTTTCCGGTCAGAGAGCACTGAGGAAGCACGATGTAGTGTTTATCAAAAATCTGGAAACAGTATCCGTTGTATCCGTTACCAAGGTCGCCTAAGTTATAAACCTTTACTTTAGCGATGCGGTCTTTATTTTCTTCGTTCGGAGTGATACGCTCTTCGTTAGATTTGATGAAATCGTAGAAGAGGTTTTTGAACTGAGCAGGCTCAGCAGAGTCAAGAGCATTTACAAAAATGCTGTACTTAGGGGAGAGTTGAGTCTGCTCCGAGCTGTACAGTGCCTGAGTGATTTTCTGGGCATCAGCTTTAATAGTAGTCTGATAGACCACGTTGATTGCGTATTTGCTTAAAACTTTTGCGATAGCATCTTCATCAAACCCTGTATGGATCTGAAGATGATTACTTTGAACAGAGAATATTTCACAGTTATACATTTATCTCACGTCCTTTATATTTTGGTTTCTGTGTGTATTTAAGGGTTGATGATAGTAAGTTTTACGTTCTCAACTGCTTCTTCAATCATATCGTAAAGTTTAGCCTCTTCTTCAGCGAGCTTGACGAATTTAAGCACAGGTCTGGTTCGTGGGTGCTTAGGAGTGAATACTGTACAGCAGTCTTCGTATGGTTCGATAGAAGTTTCGAAAGTACCGATTTTACGTGAAATCTGAATAATTTCCTCTTTATCCATACCGATGAGTGGTCTAAATACCAGCATATCGGTGGCTTCGTCGGTACACGCCATAGCGTGGATAGTCTGGCTTGCTACCTGACCTAAGCTTTCTCCGGTAATAAGTGCGGTGCAGTCGTGCTCTTTAGCGATAATCTGAGAAATCTGCATCATTAGGCGTCGCATAATTATAGTGAAGAGTTCCTGTGGACATTTATCACGAATAGTTTCCTGAATTTTAGTGAAAGGAACGGTGTACATATTGATAGAGCCGGAGTATCTGCTCACGATTTTCAGAAGTTTTTCAACCTTTAAATGAGCACGCTCGCTTGTGTACGGAGGGCTGGCAAAGTGAATTGCTGTGAGTCTGATACCACGTTTAGACATCATATAGGCAGCGACAGGGGAGTCAATGCCGCCTGAAATCAGAATAGCTGCGTTTCCGCCTGTGCCAACCGGAATACCGCCCTGACCTCTAAGCGTCTTACATCTTACGTATGCACCGAAGTCACGTACCTCTACGGTGACGGTAATCTCAGGATTTTTCACGTCAACTTTCAGATGTGGGAACTGCTCGAGTATTTTACCGCCTACGGTAGCTGAAATCTCAGGGGATTTGAGTGGGAATTTTTTATCGGAGCGTTTGGACTCTACTTTGAAAGTTTTAGCGTCGATTAGCTCGTCGTAGAGATAGTCGCCTGCTTTTTCTAAAATATCGTCGATATTTTTCTTACACACTAAAGCGCGTGAGAATGTGACGATACCGAAAACCTGGGACACTCGTTCGCACACGTCGTCGAGGTCGATGAAATCAGAAACTGGTTCTATGTAAATAGTGGACTGAGCCACGCTGATATTAAATTTTCCTAAATCGTGGATTCTGTGCTTGATGTTCTTAATAAGCACGTCTTCGAAGTTGCGACGGTTGAGACCTTTTAGTGCAATCTCACCGACTTTGATGAGTATAATTTCTTTCATATATGATTCCTTTACTTGATTTTTGCGAGCGTTGCGATGCCTTGTTTTAGAGAAGTGATAAAGGCATCAACGTCTGATGTATCGTTATATTTTGAAAAGCTTATTCTCAGTGATGTGTCGATTATATCATCGGGTAGGTCAAGAGCTTTCAAAACGTAGCTTTTCTTGCCTTTAGAGCACGCAGAGGAGCTGGAAACGTAGATTCCGTCTAGCTCTAAATGGTGGAGCATAGTTTCACTTTTAATACCTTTTACCGAGATATTCACGATATACGGCAATGCGTTCTCGCTACTGTTTATAGTGACGTCATCGATTTTTGCAAGCTCCGACTTGATATAATCGTTGAGCTTTTTAGCGTGTTCGTAGTTTTTTAGCAAATCAAACTCGCTGACAGCGGTGGAAAATGCCACAATCATCGGAGCAGCTTCTGTACCTGGTCTTAGCTTTTTTTGCTGTTCGCCGCCGTAGAGAAGCGGAGTGATTTTAGTGCCCTTTTTTATGTACAGTGCGCCTACACCCTTAGGTCCGTGGACTTTGTGAGAGCTTACACAAAGCGTGTCAACTCCCCATTTTTTAGGTTTTAAAGGGATTTTTCCGTATGCTTGTACACCGTCGCAGTGAAAGTGGACGTTTTTATTCTTTCTTTTAATTGCTTTGCCGATGCGCTCAATGTCAAGTATAGTGCCTGTTTCGTTATTGACCGCCATAGCGCATACTAAAATAGTGTTTTCGTCTACTGCATCTTCGAATGCTTTTTCGGATACAGCGTCGTTTTTATCAGGGGTGAGGTATATAACCTCAAAGCCATCGTCTTCTAGCCTTTTACACGCTCCTATAACCGAGCTGTGCTCATAAGCGGTGGTGACGATTTTTTTACCCTCACGTTTTTTAGAGTTTGCAACACCGAAAACAACTAAGTTATTCGATTCGGTAGAACCGCTGGTGAAATATATCTCGTCGCTATCTACTTTGAGCGAGTCGGCTATAACGTCTTTAGCGTCATTTATCATAAGCTCAGCCGATAGCCCCTTTTTATGAAGAGAGGACGGGTTGCCGTATTCTGCTGTCATCATATAAAGCGCCGTTTTCGCGGATTCTTCGCTCACTTTAGTGGTGGCGCTGTTATCTAAATAATGCTCAATCATAATTCTACCCAAAGACACATTTTTTCCTATTATAATATATTTTTACATTATATATTATAACTTTTTGTAAACTTATTTGCAAGAGGATTTTACAACTTATAATCGGCGAAATAGTGGTAAAAATAACATCGGTGATAAAATAATGGTAAGTAAAGAAAAATACAGCAAAATGGTTGAAAATAAAACGAAAAACAGCCCTATACTAAAAGACTTAATAAAAGCGTTTCTGATAGGTGGTGCGATATGTACTATCGGTCAGCTGATTATGGATTTATACTTAAAGTTAGGACTCAATGAAAAAGACGGTGCGACACTTACTTCGGTGACGCTAGTGTTTTTAGGAGTAACGCTCACAGCCCTTCATTTATATGAAAAAATCGCTAAGCATGCGGGAGCCGGAACCTTAGTTCCTATCACGGGATTTGCAAACGCGGTGTCATCTCCTGCTATCGAGTTCAAGTCGGAGGGATTCATCTTAGGAGTGGGCGCTAAGATGTTCACAATAGCGGGCCCCGTCATAGTATACGGCACGACCGCATCGGTTATCTACGGCATAATTTATTATATATTTACGCTCTTTAAATAAAAAAAGCCCGAGAATATCGGGCTTTTTGTCTTTTACTTTAGTGCATCACTTACATATACGGTACGGTAGGTGATGATTCACGTTTTTTATTTTCAGTAGGTGCTGTATTTTCAGGTTCACGTATATTCTGATGATTAGTGTCTGCGTTTTTAGTAGCAGTTAAGCTTGTGTTTAGGATATTTATATCAAGTGATTTATCATCTGCTTCACTCACATTATCAGAATACTTAGTGGTGTCATCTTTTTGAGAATCCGACGCTTTTTGTGAGAATACATCGGTTGTATTTAACTGTGATGTAATATCGGTGAGGGTCTTGCTTTTATCTGAATTTGGGCTTGAGTTTTTAAAATACTCATTATACACCATAGATTTGAATTTAGCTTCTTTATAGTCTGGATAAAGCAAGAAAGAAAGCCATATAAAAATAATCGGAAATGGAATCATAAATAAGGCAGCAGGGTCTGCTATAATTCCGATGACGAGAAAAATGGCTAACATTACGCATGCTATAAACTTTGCATTTATGCTCTTTAGATTTACCGTTTGAGGTGAGCAAATAAAATCAATAACATCGACATGCGCTGCTTTATTAATATAGCTTTGCTTTATTCTTTCTTTGAGCACCTTGTATTCGTCACGGGTGACAGGAGTCATGGTTACGTTTTCAGGAGTGTTTTGATGGGCTTTTGCCGTAAAATACTCGGTTTTATAGTAAATTCTGACATTACAATCAACCGGTTTTTTAGTGAATAAGCTAATAATAGGAGCTATGAATATCTCAGCTGCAATAGTATACATCAGTAAGTTTACATAGTAACGTTTTCTGAGAAGGTATATGTTATTATCGTTTTCTAATGACGCATAATCTACAAACATTCTTTCATCAAGTATGCTTATAAACAGAATAATGCCGAATAATAAGATAGGTATTCCGATATAGGGTAAGACGGTTGATGTAATTGCGCCCAGTATAGTCATGAAAAATCCTATCAGGTTGCTTAAAAAAGGTATGTTGCGCAGATTCTTTTTCTTAGTGCCTTTCTGATTTTCATCAGAGGATTCGGTGACGTTCTGATTGAGTTTATTATCATTCATAATTTACTTAGATTTACAACTCCCACGGATGTTTATTTGTGTCGGTTTTTTTCTCGGGCTTTATGTCAGGGAATTTTTCGTATATGTAAGAAAATCTGTCTGTGTCTGAAGAGCCGGTTTTTTTGTTTTCACAACTTCTTTTCTCATAGCTTACCATAGGGGTGGTTTTTTCGTTTTGTTTCTGATAGTCGTAGGCTTTGTTGAATGTAGTTTTACTTTGGTTTGCCTTTTTCTTTCTGTTTATTCTTACTGCTAACTCGATTATTATCAGCAAGAGAGCTATCGATGAAAGGATAATCGCTAATATTAAATCACTTTGATGCTCATTTTCGCAGTGCTCGTCGAATTCACTTGCTGTTTCGCAAACGTACTGGAAAGATTTGCTGCTTTTTGTATGGGTACTTAGAATTTCTGTATCGTAGTCTTCAAACCCTGACTTTGCAAGCTTTGGCAAGTCATTTGTACCAAGAGTTTTAAGGTATCCACTAAACTCAGTGTCTGCAACCTTAGCGTTTTTTAAAACCAGTTCATCGAGCTTTAAAGCCAGAGGGTCATCATCAGGGTCGTAAATACGCATAGGCGCTAAGTATTGACCCCCTTTAGCGTCTTCAAACGCAATTATGTAGTAATTGTAGTCCACTTCTGATGCGTTTTCTGAGTCGAATTTCTGATAGTATAAACCAACCACATATGCGTTTTCAACGTAATAGTAATTATCAGGTTCAAAGGTTATATCAGATTCATTCGTTTCGTTCATATTCAAAGCTACCGGCTTTTCATACGAAAAATATTCAGAAAAACCTGTGAGTGCTATAACTGCCAGTATGATAGCACATATGATTCTCAAGATTCCATTTTTCGGGGCTTTAGTATTATATTTCATTCCTATTTAACCTCACGCTGATTTCTCCACTACTGAGTGTTTTTTCAGTGTTTTTGTCAAATATGACAAGCCCACCGTTTTTATCTATATCAGTAGCTTTTGCTGTTTTCGTTACACCGTTTTCGGTGTAGGTGATTTCTCTGCCCAGCACCATGCTGCGGCTTTTATATTCTTCTATAAAACTGCGGTCAGAAATATTATTATACATTTCTAAAATGTTATCGGTAATGAGAGCACACAGCTTCATTTTATCGATATCTTTATTAAGTGATACCGCTATATCTTTTATATCATCAGGGAAATCGGTGGTATTTATGTTGATGCCGATACCAATGATGATACCGTTTATCGTAGACGTTACAGGGTTAGTTACTGCTTCGCATAATATACCGCAGACTTTCTTATTATCTATATAAATATCGTTGACCCATTTTATTAAAGGTTTTATGTCACACAGCGACTCTAAAGCTTCACACACACACACCGCAGTAGCGGTAGTCATACATACAATATCAGAAAAGCTTTCGTCGGTGTTTATATAAAGCGACATATAAAGTCCTGTATCTGACGGAGAGTAGAAGTTTCTGCCCAGCCGTCCTCTGCCTGCGCTTTGGTGTTCTGCCACAAAAAGCATAGGCGTGCCTAAAGAATTATCTTTATGCTTTTCGCAGTAACGCTTTGCGTGATTATTGGTGGAGTCAATAGTATCGTAGCAAGCAACGGGAATATCAGCTTTTAAAAATTTAAGAATTTTACGTGCATTTCCGATTTCTTTGTAATCTGTCATTTTTTCACCGACTTTCACAGTTATAGTATCATAAAAAGGTCGGTTTTTCAATTTATAGTGCGTGATAATTACTGAAAAATAAAAGTCAATGAACGATTTTGTAACAACTACACCGAGAAACACTAAACGCACCCGAGTGTTCAGCAAAGGAGAAAGGCTACTGTAATCGCAGTTTTAATTCTTTGATAGAATAAAACTAAAAAATATTGAAAAATAGTAAAAAAATCATTGACTTTATTCTTTATTAGATATAAAATAGTAAACTGTACCATTATGGGGGCATATGCCCCTATTTCGCATCAAAAAGTTAAATAAATGTTGAATATTATCACACTTGATAATCATTTGTCAAGGGGTAGTTGAAAACAATTTTGTAATTTTTTGAGGTGCTGATTTTTGGGTGTTTTTCGCGACAATACCCATTATAGATTTTATAAGGAGTGATACGCCTATGGTAAATGTCAAACCGGTTATGTTAGGCAACAGCGAGCGCCAGAGCTTTGGTAAAATCGAAGACGTTATCGATATGCCGAACCTCATTGAAGTGCAGAAAAAGTCTTACAGATGGTTTCTCGAGGAAGGTCTGAAAGAGGTGTTCAAGGATGTTTCAGGCATCGTTGACTATCAGAACAACCTCGTACTCGATTTCATCGACTACACTTTAGATGTCGATAATCCTAACTACTCTGTTATTGAATGTAAAGAAAGAGATGCTACTTACTCAGCAGCTCTGAGAGTTACTGCTCGACTTCTTAACAAAGAGACAGGCGAAATCAAAGAATCAAATGTATTTATGGGAGACTTCCCACTCATGACACCGAGTGGTACATTTGTTATCAACGGTGCTGAGCGTGTTATCGTATCTCAGCTCGTTCGTTCTCCGGGTGTCTACTATAAAATGGACCATGATAAAACAGGTAAAGAGCTTTTCTCTTCTACTGTTATTCCTAACCGTGGTGCATGGCTTGAGTACGAAAACGACGTAAACGATGTTCTTTACGTTCGTATCGATAAGAACAGAAAGCTTCCTATCACTGTATTCTTACGTGCATTAGGTCTTGGTACCAACGCTGAAATTATCGAGAAATTCGGCGACGACACCAGAATCAAAGCTACTTTCGAGAAGGATACCACCAATTGTGTGGAAGAAGGTCTCATTGAGGTTTACCGTAAGTTAAGACCTAGTGAGCCACCTACTGTTGAAAGTGCTCAGACTCATATCAACAACCTCTTCTTCGACCCACGTCGTTATGATATGTCAAGGGTCGGCAGATATAAATATAATAAAAAGCTCGGTATCTCTAACAGACTTTGCTCTCAGACTATCACCGAGCACATCATAAATCCTAGAACAGGCGAAATCTTAGCTAAGCGTGGCGATACCATCGATCGTGATAAGGCGCTCGAAATCGAAAACGCTGGTGTTAAGGAAGCTTTCGTTTCAGGAGAAGATGGAAAAGTAGTCAAGATTATTTCTAACGGTATGGTTGATATTAATGCATACATTTCATTTGACTGCGAAGAGTTAGGAATCAAAGAGAAGGTTTCTTTCGATGTACTGTGTGAGATTTTAGATTCATGCGAAAACGAAGACCAGCTCAAAGAGGCTATCGCGTCGCGCGTAGGTGACCTCATTCCTAACCACATCACTACTGATGATATTTTTGCGACTGTGAACTATATGAACACTCTCGCTGAACATATCGGCACAACCGACGACATCGACCACTTAGGTAACCGTCGTATCCGTTGTGTTGGTGAGCTTTTACAGAACCAGTTCAGAATCGGTTTCTCAAGACTCGAGAGAGTTATCCGTGAGCGTATGACACTCCAGGCTCAGGATCCGGAAGCTCTTTCACCAAGCTCACTTATCAATATCCGTCCTGTAACTGCTGCTATCAAGGAGTTCTTCGGTAGCTCTCCTTTATCTCAGTTTATGGACCAGACTAACCCGCTTTCTGAACTTACTCATAAGAGAAGACTTTCAGCACTTGGTCCTGGCAGTCTGTCGCGAGATCGTGCAGGTTTCGAGGTTCGAGACGTACACTACACCCACTATGGACGTATGTGTCCTATCGAGACTCCTGAAGGCCCTAACATCGGTCTTATCTCATACCTTGCTACTTTTGCGAGAATCAACGAGTATGGCTTTGTTGAGGCACCATTTAGAAAAATTGATAAAGAAACAGGTATCGTTACTGACGAAGTTGTATATATGACAGCTGATATGGAAGACGACTATAAAGTTGCACAGGCGAACGAACCACTCGATGACGAGGGTAAGTTTATAAACTCTAAGGTTGTCGGCCGTTATAAGGACGAGTTCGTAGAGCTTGAGCCATCAGAGTTTGACTTTATGGACGTTTCTCCACGAATGGTTGTATCAGTTGCTACTGCTATGATTCCGTTTTTAGAGAACGACGACGCCAACCGAGCACTCATGGGTTCTAACATGCAGCGTCAGGCTGTTCCACTCATGGTTACAGAGTCACCTATCGTTGGTACCGGTATGGAGTATAAAGCAGGTACTGACTCAGGCGTATGTATCTTAGCTGAAGAAGACGGTATCGTTATGAGCGTTGACGCTGACCACATCCGTGTTCAGTACGACTCAGGACGTATAGGGGATTACGAAGTTATTAAATTCTTACGTTCTAACCAGGGTACTTGTGTTAACCAGATTCCTGTTGTTTCCCGTGGCCAGAGAGTAGTTAAGGGCGAAGTTTTAGCTGACGGTCCAGCTACTAAGAATGGTGAAATTTCACTGGGTAAAAACGCTCTCATCGGCTTTATGACATGGGAAGGTTACAACTACGAGGACGCGGTTCTCATCAATGAAAAAATCGTTAGAGACGATGTATATACATCTATCCATATTGAAGAATACGAAACAGAAGCAAGAGATACTAAGCTCGGCCCTGAGGATATCACACGTGATATTCCTAACGTCGGCGAAGATATGCTCAAAGACTTAGACGAAAACGGTATCATTCACATCGGTGCCGAGGTTCACGCAGGCGACATCTTAGTAGGTAAGGTTACTCCTAAGGGTGAAACAGAGCTTACTGCTGAGGAAAGACTGCTTCGAGCTATTTTCGGTGAGAAAGCAAGAGAAGTTAGAGATACTTCTTTAAGAGTTCCACACGGTGAGTCAGGTATCGTTGTTGACGTTAAGGTGTTCACACGTGAGGATTCACGTGATGAGCTCCAGCCAGGCGTTAATAAGGTAGTAAGATGCTACCTTGCTCAGAAACGTAAGATTTCTGTCGGCGATAAGATGGCTGGTCGTCACGGTAACAAGGGTGTCGTTTCCCGTATTTTACCTGTTGAGGATATGCCATTCTTACCTGATGGTACTCCACTTGATATCGTATTAAACCCACTGGGCGTACCTTCACGTATGAATATCGGACAGGTACTCGAAGTTCACTTAGGTTACGCTGCTAAGGCACTTGGCTGGAAGATTATGACTCCGGTATTTGACGGTGCTCACGAGCAGGATATCTTCGAGCTGTTCGAGAGAATCAGAGATAAAGATGACTATCCTGATAAGAAGGATGTCACAGGCATCGATTTCGGTGAGTGCTTCAAGCACAACGGCATTTCGATGGAATGTAAAACAAGACTTAAAGACGGCCGTACAGGTGACTACTTCGATAACCCTGTTACTGTCGGATATATGTACTACTTAAAACTTCATCACCTCGTTGATGATAAGATTCACGCTCGTTCAACCGGTCCTTACTCACTCGTTACTCAGCAGCCACTCGGTGGTAAAGCACAGTTTGGTGGTCAGCGTTTCGGTGAGATGGAAGTTTGGGCTCTTGAAGCGTATGGTGCTGCATACACACTTCAGGAAATCCTGACTGTTAAATCCGATGACGTTGTCGGACGTGTTAAGACTTACGAATCTATCGTTAAGGGTCAGAATATCCCTACACCTGGTATCCCTGAGTCATTCAAGGTACTCATCAAAGAGCTCCAGTCACTTTCACTTGATGTTAGAGTTTTAGATGAAGAGGGTGGCGAAATCGACCTTAAGCAGAAGTTCGATGAGGACGAAGAAGTCGTAGTAGTAGCTACTGAGGAAGAAGAAACCCTCAACGAAGAGCAGGTAATGACCACTATGGACGGCTTCCTGCTTGATGAAGATTCAGAAGAAGGTAATATGTTTGACGAATCTTCTATTTACGAAGACCACGATGATATGCTGGAGTTTGACGACTACGGCACAGACGAAATGTAAGGAGGAGCGAACTTATGGATAATAATGTTTTTGATTCAATTAAAATAGGTCTTGCTTCCCCTGAACAGATCAGAAACTGGTCTTACGGCGAAGTTAAAAAGCCTGAAACTATCAACTATCGTACACTTAAACCTGAGCGCGACGGTCTTTTCTGTGAGCGTATTTTCGGACCTACTAAGGACTGGGAGTGCCACTGTGGAAAGTACAAGAGAATCAGATTTAAGGGTAAGGTGTGTGACCGTTGCGGTGTTGAAGTAACACGTGCTAAGGTAAGACGCGAGAGAATGGGTCACATTGAGCTCGCTGCTCCTGTATCACACATCTGGTACTTCAAGGGAATTCCTTCACGAATCTCTCTCATGCTCGATATTTCACCTAGAATGCTCGAGAAAGTACTTTACTTTGCTTCATATATTGTAACTGATCCTGGTGACGCAAGAGAGCTTGCTAAAATGCAGTTCCTTACTGAGCAGGAATACCGCGATATGCGCGAAAAATACGAGGATGATTTCAAAGCATCTATGGGTGCTGAGGCTATCAAAGAGTTACTTATGCAGATCGATCTTGACACTCTTTCAGTAGAGCTCAAGGAAGACCTCGAAGGTGCTACCGGCCAGAAGAAAGTCAGACTCCAGAAACGTCTTGAGGTTGTTGAGGCATTCAGAATGTCAGGCAACCGTCCTGAGTGGATGATTTTAGACGTTGTTCCTGTTATCCCACCGGATATCAGACCTATGGTACAGCTTGACGGTGGTCGTTTTGCTACTTCTGACTTAAACGACCTTTACCGCAGAGTTATCAACAGAAATAACCGTCTCAAGAGACTTTTAGAGCTCGAAGCTCCTGATATCATCATCAGAAACGAGAAGAGAATGCTTCAGGAAGCAGTAGATGCACTTATCGATAATGGTAGACGTGGTAGACCTGTAACAGGTCCTAACAACCGTGCGTTAAAATCTCTTTCTGATATGCTTAAAGGTAAGCAGGGACGATTCAGACAGAACCTGCTGGGTAAGCGTGTTGACTATTCTGGCCGTTCCGTAATCGTTGTTGGCCCTGAACTGAAAATGCATCAGTGTGGTCTGCCGAAGGAAATGGCTCTGGAACTGTTCAAACCTTTCGTTATGAAACGCCTTGTGGAAACTAAGGCTGTTCAGAATATCAAAGCTGCCAGAAAAGCAGTAGAACGTGCTAAACCTGAGGTTTGGGACGCACTCGAAGTAGTAATCAAGGGTCACCCGGTACTCTTAAACCGTGCTCCTACACTTCACCGTCTTGGTATTCAGGCATTCGAGCCTGTACTCGTAGAGGGTAGAGCGTTAAAACTCCACCCACTCGTATGTACTGCGTACAACGCTGACTTCGACGGCGACCAGATGGCTGTTCACGTTCCACTTTCTGCTGAAGCTCAGGCTGAGGCAAGATTCTTAATGCTTGCTGCCGGAAACCTCTTAAAACCTTCTGACGGACGTCCGGTTGCTGTTCCTACACAGGATATGATCTTAGGTTCATACTATCTTACACTTGATAAAGACGGCGAACCTGGTGAAGGCAAAGCTTTCCGCGATATTGATGAAGCTATGATGGCTTATCAGGCAGGCTACGTTACACTTCACTCTAAAATCAAAGTCAGAAGAACTATCACTGTTGACGGTATCGAGAAAACAGGTATCGTTGATACAACAGTAGGTAAGATAATCTTCAACCGTCCTATCCCACAGGATTTAGGATTTGTAGATAGAACTGACCCTGAAAATCTGTTCAAATTCGAAATTGATTTCTTAGTTGGTAAGAAACAGCTCGGTAAAATCATCGACGCTTGTATCAAAATCCACGGCACAGAAATCACTTCCGTTGTTCTGGACGAAATCAAAGCTCAGGGTTATAAATACTCAACACGCGGTGCTATCACAGTAGCTGTTTGTGATGCTAAAATCCCACCTGAGAAGAAGGAAATTATCGCTCAGGCTGAAAGTGACGTTGATGCTATCCGTGATGAGTATATGATGGGTTTACGTTCTAACGAAGAACGTTACGAAGAAGTACTCAAAATCTGGGAGAAGGCTACTAACGACGTTACTTCAAAACTTCAGGGTAACCTCGATAGATACAACCCTATCTTTATGATGGCTGACTCAGGTGCTCGAGGCAGTATGTCTCAGATTCGTCAGCTCGCTGGTATGCGTGGTCTTATCGCGAATACATCTGGTAAGACTATCGAAATCCCTATCAGAGCTAACTACCGTGAAGGTCTTAACATCTTAGAGTACTTTATTTCTTCCCGTGGTGCGCGTAAAGGTCTTGCCGATACAGCGCTTAGAACTGCGGACTCAGGTTACCTTACACGTCGTCTCGTTGACGTTTCTCAGGACGTTATCATCCGTGAGGATGACTGTGGTTCACACGAAGGTCTCGAGGTGTTTGACATCAAAGCAGGTAAACAGACTATCGAGGGCTTACATGAGCGTCTTATCGGTCGTTACCTCGTTGAAGATTTCAAAGACGAAAACGGTAACGTACTCGTATCTAAAGATACACTTATGGGTGATGATGAAGCTTCTATCATCTGTAACTCAGGCGTTGAGAAAATCGAGATCCGTTCTATTCTCGGATGTCACTCAAAATACGGCGTATGTAAGAAGTGCTACGGTTCTAACCTTGCTAACGGCCAGCCTGTTACAGTCGGTGAAGCAGTAGGTATCATTGCTGCTCAGTCTATCGGTGAGCCTGGTACTCAGCTTACTATGAGAACATTCCATACCGGTGGTGTTGCGTCAGCAGAAGATATCACTCAGGGTCTTCCACGTGTCGAAGAATTATTTGAGTCACGTAAACCTAAGTCACTCGCTATCATCAGTGAAATTGACGGTGAAGTCAGATTCGAAGACATCAAGAACAACCGTCATGCTGTTGTATATAATAAAGAAACAAGCGAAGAGAAAGCATACCTCATTCCTTTCGGATTCAGAGTTGCTGTTGAAGAAGGTCAGCAGATCGTCAAGGGTGATAAAATCACTGACGGTGCTGTTAACCCTCACGATATTCTCGATATCTTAGGTCCTAAGGCTGTGCAGGACTACCTCATTTCCGAGGTACAGAGCACATACCGTTTACAGGGTGTTGATATCAACGATAAGCACATCGAGGTTATTGTTCGTCAGATGATGAAGAAGGTTAAGGTTGATGACGCAGGCTCAACTGACTTTATGCCTGGTCAGATGTATAACCGCAACGAGGTTATTCACGCTAACATGAAGATCAGAGAGCGTATCAACGCAGGTGAAGAGGGCTTACAGGAAGCTACATGGACACAGCTTCTGCTCGGTATCACTAAGGCTTCTCTTGCTACTGACAGCTTCTTGTCAGCTGCATCATTCCAGGAGACAACTCGTGTTCTTACTGATGCTGCTATCAAGGGTAA
>JAFVVB010000124.1 GCA_017502425.1 Ruminococcus sp.
GAATGCAATACCAACCTTAGCGCCTGTGTTAGGAGCATAGCCTGCTGCCTGCCACAGAGCTTTGTGCTGCTCGTAAACCTTCTCGATTGTCCAGAAAGCATGAACAGTCCAGTTGTGCTCGTCTGATACAAATGCGCATGGGTTAACCGGTGCCTGGATACCAACGCAAGGGATACCAGCAAGTGAAAGCTTACGCGCTCCTCGAAAAGAACCGTCACCACCAATAACAACAAGTCCATCGATACCAAGCTCACGACAGTTCTGTGCAGCTTGTTCGATACCCTCAGGAGTTTTGAATTTCTCTGAACGCGCTGTGTAAAGCACAGTACCTCCTCGGTTGATAACATCAGAAACCGAACGCAGATCAAGCTCTTTTACATCTTTATTCAAAAGTCCGTTATATCCACGATAAACGCCGATAACTTTCATCCCTCTATACATAGCCGCACGAACAACAGAACGAACAGCGGCATTCATACCAGGAGCGTCGCCGCCACTGGTTAAAACAGCAATAGATTTAGCCATTAAAATCCCTCCACTAAATTCTCCATAATATTATATACAATAATATCCAAATAATCAAGTATTTAAATCAAATACTTCAAAACATTCAAAAACTCACTTTAAAACAACATTTTCATCGCCTAGTCTGAATTTTAATTCAGACAAAAGAGTGTCATTTACATTAACCCACAGTGATTTAGGAGCAAGTAAGCGTTTATTAGTATCAGTCAGATAAAAAACAACCTTAGTATCACCCATAGAAAATAGTTCTAAAAGATTTTTTACTTTAAGGTACTTTTTTGTTTCAAGATTTTCAAGTCTTAAAAACAATTTACGCTCACTGCTCATATCTGAAGAGCGACTACTCTCTAAAACTTCGGGTTTACAAACCTGCTCAGAGTAGTTCTTAAGTTTATCAGCATCAGGCAACTGAGTTATTTTCTCACAGATAATCCTAGGCTCTTCATCTTCTTTGAAGTTAAGAGTTCCTACAACTTCAACAACTGAACCTACGTAAAGATAAGATGAGCACTTAGAAAGAATCTTAGGAAAAACAATGAGTTCAGCACTTGCGTATCTATCTTCTACTGTAACGAACGCCATCATCTGATTAGACTTAGTAATCTGTGTTTTGTTTTTAGTAACTATGCAAACCAGTCTGACAGTAGCGTTATCGTGATATCTGTTTATATTTTCACCACTTAAAATATCGTTAATACTATCAGCACCAATAGCTTTAGAAAATTCCTTATACGAGTCAATAGGATGACCGGATAAATACATACCAGCCATATCTTTTTCCATATAGAGAAGTTCCATAAGTTCAAACTCCTCCATCTCAGGAATTTCAATAGTCACTTCCTCTTTTAGTTGTGACATATTAAAAAATGACATCTGACCGCCAGCGTTTTTTCTGCGGTCATATTCAAGGTCGTCCATAACAGTTTTCATCACAGAAAGCATCTGACGTCTATTAGCACCTAGTCTATCAAGTGCACCGCATTTAATGAGACTTTCAAGAGCTCTGATATTAAGACCGTTACTATTCATTCGTTTACAGAAATCATAGAATGACTTAAACGCTGATTTTTTGCGTTCTCTGACTAAAGAATCAATGAAATTTTTACCTAAATTTCTGATAGCAGTTAATCCGAATCTGATATTTCCATGAGTTACGGTAAAATTAGAATCAGATTCATTAACGTGCGGTGGTAAAACTAATACACCAAGTCGCTGACACTCGGTAATATAAGTAGCCATTTTGTTCTGATTATCGAGAACACTCGAAAGCAAAGCTGCCATATACTGCTTTTTATAATGACATTTAAGAAACGCTGTCTGATACGCTACATTTGCGTACGCAGCTGCGTGAGATTTATTAAAAGCATAGGATGCAAAGCTCTCCATCTGAGAGAAGATAGACAGTGCAGTTTTTTCATCTACTCCCCTTCTTAAGCATCCCTCAACTTCAACCGTACCATCATCACTAACTAAACCGTGGATAAATATCTGCTTTTCTTTTTCCATTACATCGTGCTTTTTCTTACTCATAGCACGGCGCACGATATCAGCACGACCAAGAGAATAACCAGCTAATGTTCTGAAAATCTGCATTACCTGTTCCTGATATACGATACATCCATTGGTAACATCAAGAATATTCTCTAAAAGTGGATGTTCATATCGTATATTCGATGGATTATGGCGGTTACTGATGTACATCGGTATGCTATCCATAGGACCCGGTCGATATAGAGAAATAACAGCAATCATATCTTCTATCGAAGTCGGCTTGAGCTGAGTGAGTACGTTTTTCATTCCCTGACTCTCAAACTGAAAAACTCCGTCAGAATTACCGCTGCTCATCATATTAAACACAGCCTTATCATTTTCAGGAATTTTCTCAATATCAAAAGATGGGTCAGATTCTTTTATCATTTTAACGGCATCATCAATAACAGTAAGGTTTCTAAGACCTAGAAAATCCATTTTCAAAAGTCCCAGTTCCTCAAGAGTAGTCATCGTAAACTGAGTCACAATAGCATCATCAGACTTAGAAAGCGGAACATACGATGAAACAGGTTTATCAGTAATAACAACACCGGCCGCGTGTATAGTAATATGTCGCGGCATACCTTCTATGCTCATAGCAACATCTAATAAATTACGCACTTCGGGATCTGTATCGTAACTGTTTTTCAATTCTGAGCTAATGGTGAGTGCTTTTTTTATAGTCATATTCAAATCAGTAGGAATGAGTTTCGCTACCTGATCAACACTCTGGTAAGGCATAGCAAGAGCTCGTCCGACATCTCTGACTGAGCCACGTGCAGCCATAGTACCAAAAGCTATAATCTGAGCAACATGGTCAGCTCCATACTTACGTATAACGTAATCAATGACCTCTCCCCTGCGTCTTTTACAAAAATCAATATCAAAGTCAGGCATACTGACTCTTTCAGGATTTAAAAAACGCTCAAATATCAAGTTGTACTTGATAGGATCAATGCCTGTAATACCTATACAATAAGCACACAGAGAACCTGCACCTGAGCCTCTACCGGGACCGACAGGAATATCTACGGATTTTGCAAAATTAACAAAGTCACTTACTATAAGAAAATAGTCAACAAAGCCCATCGATTTAATAGTGTTGAGCTCATAATTAAGCCTTTGTATTAGTGACTGCGCAGGATTATTTCCATAGCGTTTATATAGGCCTTTGTAACACAGGTTTTTAAAATACTCAAAATGATCCTGATTATCAGGTACTTTATATTCGGGAAGTTTTCTGACACCGAACTCTATCGTGACATTGCATCTATCAGCTATAAGTGCAGTATTATCAAAAGCATCGGACAGTTTCGGAAAAAGTGAACGCATCTCTTCTTCGCTTTTAAGATAAAACTCTTCGGTCTGAAATTCCATCTTATCATCATCATTGATAGTATGGTTAGTCTGAATACATAGAAGTATCTGATGCATATTAGCATCACTTTTTTCTATATAGTGGCAATCGTTAGTAACTACTAACGGCGCACCAATTTCTCTCGCTATTTTTATGAGTTGAGGATTAGTTTCGTCTTGCTCTTTGATGCCGTGGTTCTGCAATTCTATAAAGTAATTATCTTTGCCGAAAATTTGCTGATATTTAAGTGCGACATTTTTAGCAGTATTATAATCACTTTTAAGTAATGCTGAAGGAACCTCACCTGCTAGACACGCAGAAAGGCAAATCAAACCCTCGTGATACTTCTCAAGAAGCTCCATATCGACTCTTGGTTTGTTATAAAATCCATCAACAAAGCCTTTAGATACTAACTTAATGAGATTTTCATAGCCTTTATTATTTTCACACAAAAGTACTAAATGGTAGTATTCCTTATCAAAATCGAACGTTTTATCAAATCTTGAACGTGGCGCTACATAAACCTCACAACCGATTATAGGCTTAATACCATGCTTTTTGCACGCACGATAAAAATCAATTACACCGTACATAACACCATGGTCAGTAATAGCAAGCGAAGAATAATTTAGCTTTTTAGCAGCACAAACAAGCCTGTCAATACGACAGGCTCCATCAAGCAAACTATATTCACTATGAACATGTAAGTGCGTAAAAGCCATTTATTACTCCTTGATTACTTAATAACCTTTGCATTCAGTGATCCATCATTTAAAGTTATTCTAATATCGTCTCCGTTTTTGACGTCATTTACTGACGAAACAGTCATATTCTCACTATCTGTCACGTAGGAATATCCTCTCATGAGAACATTAACAGGATTCAAAGACGAAAGCTTAGACGCTGTTTCAGACAAAGCTTTTAAGCGATTATCTATCAAATTCTTTGAAAGAGAAACCATACGTTTCGATAAATTATCAAGTTTATTATTATAATTATCAATCAATATCTCAGGAGAATATGCATTAATAAGTCTTTTTGAATTATTAAGCGAGTTTTCATAATCCCTGATTTTTTTATCTATAATCGTAGTGATGTACTGCTTCTGAGCATCTAAGTTCATAAGAAGTTCAGCTTTATCAGGTACAGCTAGCTCCGCAGCAGCGGAAGGTGTAGGTGCTCTTAAATCAGAAACAAAATCACATATAGTAAAATCAGTTTCATGACCAACAGCGCTGATAACAGGAATATCACAATTAAATATAGCTCTGGCAAGATTTTCATCGTTAAAAGCCCATAAATCTTCCTGAGAACCGCCACCTCGTCCGATAATAATGACATCAACTATTTTTTCCTTACTAAGTCTATTAATAGCATCACTCAATTGAAAAGCGGCGTTCTCTCCCTGCACAAGAACTGGGCACATAATAATATCAGCACTCGGATATCTACGAGATAAAATGCTGAAAATATCTCTGACAGCAGCACCCGTCGGTGACGTAACAACACCGATAACATTAGGGAATTTTGGTATAGGTTTTTTATGTTCAGTATCAAAAAGCCCCTCTTTACCGAGTTTTTCTTTTAGCTGTTCAAACTGCAAAGACAAGGCTCCGACACCATCAGGCTGCATATCCTCGATATACATCTGATACTGACCACTAGGCTCATACACAGCGACTCTGCCTCGCACCAATACTTTCATACCGTTTTCAGGTTTGAACTTCAGATTTTTTGCAGCATAAGAGAACATCACAGCACGAACTACACTCTTTTTATCTTTTAGTGAAAGATAGATGTGTCCACTGCTGTAATGATCAGTAAGATTCGAAATCTCACCTTCTAATAACACAAACTGAAGGCGCTGGTCATTATCAATGACAGATTTCAGATAATAATTCAATTGAGATACAGTAATAATTTTTGGTGTAAAATCCATATTTAACCTATTTATTATTTAATATCGACGCAAGTACCGAAACGCCACATGCGTTA
>JAFVVB010000125.1 GCA_017502425.1 Ruminococcus sp.
TCACGAAGACGTAAGTTTTCTTCTTTCATACCCAGTGAGTACAGCCAGTCGCGGCAGTAACCTCTCCAGTAGTCAAACCACTCTAAATCAGTACCAGGCTTGCAGAAGAACTCAAGCTCCATCTGCTCGAACTCTCTTACTCGGAAAATGAAGTTACCCGGAGTAATCTCATTACGGAAAGACTTACCTATCTGAGCAACACCGAAAGGAACCTTTTTACGGCTGGTACGCTGGATGTTAGCAAAGTTTACGAAAATACCCTGAGCTGTTTCAGGACGTAGGTAAATCTCGGATTTAGAATCTTCAGTTACACCCTGGAAAGTCTTGAACATAAGGTTGAACTGTCTGATGTCAGTGAAGTTGTGTTTACCGCAGTTAGGACATGGAATTTCCTTTTCGTTGATGTAATCAGTCATCTGCTCGTTAGTCCAGCCTGCTACGTTAGTGCCGTCAAAATCCTCGATGAGGTTATCGGCACGGTGACGGGTTTTACAGTCTTTACAGTCCATCAGAGGATCAGAGAATCCGCCTAAGTGACCAGACGCTACCCATGTCTGTGGATTCATGAGGATAGCAGAATCCAGACCTACGTTGTATTTGTTCTCCTGCACGAACTTTTTAAGCCATGCTTTTTTGATGTTATTCTTGAGCTCCATACCAAGTGGGCCGTAATCCCATGTATTAGCAAGACCTCCGTAAATCTCAGAGCCAGGATATACAAAACCTCTGCCTTTACATAAGGCAACGATTTTTTCCATCGACTTATCAGTATTATTCACAAATATCCCTCCATAGGTTAGTTTTTCATACACCCTATATAGTACAATTTTAGGGTGATATTGTCAAGATTGCTGAGTATTTTATCTTTTCCATATATAGTGAGATGGATTTTTGATAGCGCAAAATGTAGTGTTTCATAATAAAAAAGAGGAAATGTTTGAAAACTTTTGTTTTTTACCTTCTATTTTATTGACAATAGTATTTTGGGGTGGTATTCTACGATTAAGATATCTTTAATTCGGTACTGTGATGCCGACAAGGTCTTATTGCATATACGTTTACTTTTTAACCTTGTCAGCGATGATGAGGTTATTTTTTTAGGAGAATTCTATGAAGCTGAAAGCACAACTTTTAAGCGAGTCGGATATTTCCAGAGTGCTCAAAAGAATTGCGCACCAGATTATCGAAAAAAACAGAGGCACTAAAGATTTATGCCTTATAGGTATCAAATCGCGTGGTGTACCGCTTGCGCAAAGACTCGCAGACAATATCTATGAAATAGACGGAAATAAAGTCGAGGTTGGAGAACTTGATATCACGCATTATCGTGATGACATCGAGAAGGATAACTATAATCCCGTTTTGACTAAAACGAAAGTCGATTTTTGTATCAAAGGAAAAACCGTAGTGCTCATTGACGACGTTATTTTTACGGGACGTACTGCGCGTGCGGCACTTGATGCGGTGCTCGATTTAGGAAGACCGTCTAAAATCCAGCTGTGTGTGCTCATTGACAGAGGACACTCTGAGCTTCCTATAAAAGCTAACTTCGTCGGTAAGAATATTCCGACGTCTTTAGACGAGGCTGTGGCGGTAAGACTCAGTGAATACGACGGCGAAAACTCCGTCGCTATTTATACAAAGTAAATATAAAACAGGGGGAAATAAAATGAAACTGATTTACGATGTTAACGATAAACCTAAGTTTTCTTCACTTGTGGTTTTTGGTATTCAGCAGTTGCTCGCTATTATGGCGGCTACATTAGTAGTACCTGTAATTGTAGGTAACGGTATGAGTTCTGCTGCGGCACTTTTTGGTGCAGGTGTGGGAACTTTAGTATATATTCTTTTTACTAAGCGCAGAAGTCCTGTGTTCTTGGGTTCGTCTTTTGCGTTCATAGGCTCTATGGTAGCGGCTTTTGCGGGTGCTTCTTCTGTTGCACTTGGATACTTAGGTATCATTATCGGTGCTGCTTTTGCAGGACTTGTGTACGTAATTATTGCTATCATTATTAAATTTGCTGGCGTTAAATGGATATCAAAACTCATGCCGTCAGTAGTTATTGGTCCTGTTGTTGCTATTATCGGTCTTTCTCTTTCAGGTAACGCTGTGGGCGATTTGCAGAAAGCTAACTATACTTTGGCTGACGGCACAGTACCAGGCTCACCGTTCGTTTCTATTATTGTCGGTCTTATCACTTTAGCGGTTACTATGATTGCTTCAGTATACGGCAAGAAGATGGCACGACTCATTCCGTTTATTATCGGTATACTCGCAGGTTATGCTGCGGCTTCAATTTTCTATGTTATCGGTGTTCTTACAGGTAACAATGCTTTTATGATTATCGATTACTCACCGATTGTGAACACATTCTCTGAAATTTCAGTAAGCAGCTTTGTTGCTGTTCCTGACTTTACATTCTTAACAGCTATGGGAGCTTTCGATGAGATAAATGGTGCGTATATAGCGTCTATTGCTATGGCATATATTCCGGTTGCTTTCGTAGTATTTGCTGAGCATATCGCTGACCATAAGAATCTTTCTACTATCGTTAACCGCGACTTACTCGAAGACCCTGGTCTTTGTCGTACATTACTCGGTGACGGTGTCGGCTCTATGGTGGGTGCTATTTTCGGCGGTTGTCCTAACACAACATACGGCGAGTCAGTAGGATGCGTCGCTATTACTAAGAACGCTTCTGTTTATACTATCATCGCTGCTGCTTTCGGTGCGATTATCATTTCATTTATCACACCATTCGTTGCTTTTGTTAATTCTATCCCATCATGCGTAATGGGTGGTATATGTATGGCACTTTACGGCTTTATTGCTGTGTCAGGTCTTAAAATGCTCAAGGACGTTAACCTTGACGATAATAAAAACCTTTTTGTTGCTTCCATTATCCTCATT
Organism: Ruminococcus sp.; assembly: GCA_017502425.1. Taxonomy (GTDB): domain Bacteria; phylum Bacillota; class Clostridia; order Oscillospirales; family Acutalibacteraceae; genus Ruminococcoides. Next base: position 2,912 of record JAFVVB010000125.1, read on the forward strand.
TCGGGTATCGGCGGACTCACACTTACTTTCAACGTAGGTGGCGGAGTTATCACTATCACATCTATCGCATGTGCTCTTATTCTCGGTATTCTCACTAACATTCTTCTTTCTAAAGCTAAGAGTGAAGAGTAAGAATAGTATCATGGAGATTGTTTTAAAAAGTATTTAAAGTGTTTTGATTTATTGTTTGTATAACTTTAGTGTTTCCTGATTTCCTATCTGAGGAAAATAAGGTGACGTGCTGTTATCGACACAACAATGATACAGAGATATTTAGCAGGATATAACGACAATTCAAACGTCGGTAAGAATAAGTAAAAGACGCACCCTTATTGGGTGCGTTTTCGTTTATGCTAAGATAAAAGTGTGAAGCTGTTTTTATCAAAATCGATAAGACCTTCTTTTTTCATTTTTGAAAGCTCGCTTGACATAGCGCTTCTATCAACGGACAGAAAATCCGCGAGTTGCTGGCGGTTGAATGCAATAGTAAAATGGTTGCTGTTAGAAAGCTTTGACTGAGCTGAAAGATAGGAGACAAGCTTTTCTCTTGTAGTGCGTTTTGATATATGAGTGAGCTTTTGCATCAGAGCGCGGTTTTTGTGAGTGAGTGCTATGAGGAGATTTCTGATGACAGTAGTGTGAAATGCGCACGTGTTAGAGCACACCGTCATAAGCCTCTGTACATTGAAAAAAGCAACCGTGCAATCACTTATAGCAACAGCATCGTTGAGTACTGCACTGCTGCCATAAACTGCGTATGATTCACCGAACATATCGCCCATTTCAATTTCACTTATGATACTGCGATTTCCCCAGTAATCGTCGGATTGAATGTGTACAGTGCCGTTTAGTAAGACGCAGATGCTGTCGATATACTCACCCTGTCTGAATATGTATTCTCCCTTTTTATAGTCTTTATGAGTCGCTGATAAACATCCAAGCATCAGCTGTATATCGTTTTCGCTGATACCCGAGAATAGTTTAGTTCGTTTTAATACATCTAAATATTTTTTCATATAAACCTCTTTTGTTGTAAAAACAACAGAAATATTGTTATTACTATATTATAATACGATTAGAAAGTCAACGGAGGTTTAATATTATGTTGAGAAAAATAATTAAAATAGATGAAGAAAAATGTAATGGTTGCGGTATATGTGCTAAGGCGTGCCACGAGGGAGCAATCGGTATAGTTAATGGTAAAGCAAAGCTTTTGAGAGAAGACTACTGCGACGGGCTTGGGGACTGCTTACCATCGTGTCCGGAAAACGCAATTTCGTTTGAGGTAAGAGAAGCCAAAGCCTATGACGAAGAAGCAGTAAAAAAAGCTCAGGAAAATAAAAAAATGGAAAAACTTTTGTGTGGATGTCCTAGTACTAACTCAAAGGTGCTTAAACGTGAGTATATAGAGTCTAAAGTGCCAAATACTGTACAAAGCAGACTGAATCAATGGCCAGTACAGATAAAGCTAGTGCCGATAAATGCACCGTATTTTGATAACGCGGACTTACTTATCGCGGCAGATTGCACGGCTTTTGCATACGGCAATTTCCATAACGATTTTATTAAGAATAAGATAACTCTCATCGGTTGTCCTAAACTCGATGAAGGAGATTACACAGAAAAGCTCACCGCCATAATAAGGGATAATAATATCAGAAGCGTTACTGTTGTGCGTATGGAGGTGCCGTGTTGCGGTGGAATCGAAAACGCTGTAAAAAGAGCACTTATGAACAGCTCAAAGTTTATTCCGTGGTCAGTGGTAACTATTTCAACCGATGGTAAAATTTTAGAGTGATTTATATTTACGATAACTAAAATTTGTGATATAATTAACGAGTATTGCAAGGGGGTAATTACTATGTTTATTTCAAATGATATTAAATACATCGGAGTCAATGACCATAAAATTGATTTGTTCGAGGGTCAGTTCGATGTACCTAATGGTATGGCGTATAACTCATACGCTATCATAGACGATAAAATAGCTATCATGGATAGCGTTGACAGAAATTTTAAAGACGAGTGGTTAGCTAATATAAAAGCTACCTTAGGTGACAGAAAGCCAGATTTTCTCGTTGTTCAGCATATGGAGCCTGACCATTCTGCTAATATCATGAGTTTTGTGAATGAATATCCTGATGCACGTATAGTAGCTTCTAAAAAAGCGTTTACTATGATGGAACAGTTTTTCGGAACTCAGTTTGAGGATAAGCAAATCGTAGTAGCAGATGGAGATACACTTTCTTTAGGTACTCATACTCTGACATTTTTCACTGCTCCTATGGTGCACTGGCCTGAGGTTATCGTTAGCTACGATGACGTTGATAAGGTGTTGTTTTCTGCTGATGGTTTTGGAAAATTTGGTGCTTTAGATGTAGAAGAAGACTGGGCATGCGAAGCAAGACGTTACTATTTCGGTATTGTAGGAAAATACGGTATGCAGGTGCAATTACTTCTTAAAAAGGCATCAGCTCTTGATATAGAAAAAATTTGTCCTCTCCATGGACCTGTTCTTTCTGAAAATCTTTCCTACTACATCGGGCTTTATGACACATGGTCATCATATAAAGCTGAGGAAGAAGGCATCATGATTGCATATACCTCAATTTATGGGAATACTAAAAAAGCAGTAATGCTTTTAGCTGATAAGCTCAGAGAAAACAGCGACGTCAAAATCGTACTCAACGACTTAGCAAGAGTTGATATGCACGAAGCGGTAGAAGATGCATTCAGATATTCTAAAATCGTTTTCGCTACCACTACCTATAACGCTGATATTTTCCCATTTATGAGAGAGTTCATCACTAATCTTGTGGAACGTAATTTCTCTAATAAAATGGTCGCGTTCATAGAAAACGGTAGTTGGGCACCACTGGCTAATAAAGTTATGAAAGAAATGCTTTCTAAACAGAAAAATCTCACGATAGCTGACACCAGCGTTACTATTAAATCTGCACTTAAAGATGATAGCATTGAGGCTATAAATAAGCTGTGTGACGAGCTGTGTGGTAAAGAGGTTGAAACAGGAGGTGAAAGTACGGTGAAATACACATGTGATGTTTGTGGCTGGGTTTACGATGAGGAGAAAGGCTCTCCTGAAAATGGTATAGCTCCTGGCACTAAATTTGAAGACCTTCCTGAGGATTTTGTATGTCCATTATGCAAAGTACCAATGGAAAATTTCAGCAAAGCTGAATAATTGTGAAGCAGTCGGGTTTTGCCTGACTGCTTTTTTATATATTTACACATCGATGACAAAAATGCACGAAAATTAGATGTAGATGCTTACTTATTGCTAAAAATTGCTTTTTGTGGTACAATTAATGTAATTTTTGAAAGGTTGATTTTATGTCTGCTAAATATACAAAAAATGCGTTAATACCGCTTAGCCTTTGTGATAACACAGGAAAGCTCAGTGTTTACAGCATTTTCACCTTGTTCATGGATATAGCTACCGAGCATGCTGATATACTGAAGCTTGACTCAGACCACTTAGGCGAGAATCTTTTCTGGGTTACGGTAAGAACTAAGGTTAAGGTGATAAGAAGACCTAAGCTTTCGTCAGAAGTAACACTTAGCACTTGGCCTGAAAAACCTTCCAGAGTCAGAGCGAACCGTCACTATCTCATCAGCGACGAAAACGGCGCTATGATAAAAGGTAAAAGCGAGTGGACTGTCGTTAATACTGAAACAGGAAAGCTCAGTCGTGTAGGCGAGATTTACGGAGAAGATTTTGAGTTTTGCGAGGATATCGCGTGTGAAGGCAATTACGCCAAAGTAAAAGACGATTTCAGTGATGCTCAGGTGCTTTCTCAGTATACTATAAACAGCACCGACATTGATTTAGTCCAGCATATGAATAATGCTGCGTATATCCGTGCTTTTTTAGGAGCATTCAGTACTGAAGATTTAGAAAAGTCTGAGATTAAGGAAATTGATATTGCATATAAAGCTCAGAGCTACGAGGGCGAAACACTTACCATTAAATATAAATGTGAAGAAGACGCGGTAATTTATGCTATGGTAAAACCTGACGGCACTACTGCGGCTACTTTAAGAGTAGTGAGATAATGAGTATTTTCAGTAGGATCAAGATTTTATCGGCATTTGAGTTGAAAATTTTAGCCTGTGTCTTTATGTTTATTGATCATTTAGGTGTAGTGCTTTTCCCTGAGTATGAGCTGATGAGAATAGTTGGCAGACTCGCATACCCTATATTTGCGTATTTTATCGCTCAGGGATGCCGTTACACTAAGAATAAACTCAGACGTTTTTTGAACGTGTTTATTCTCGGTGTCATATGTGAAGCGGTGTATGTCTTGTTTATGGGGTCGTATTTCGGAAATATACTGCTCACTTTTTCCGTTTCTATCATATTGATATATGTGGTTTCAAAGGCTAGGTGCGAGTATGCTAAAAACCGCTTGTATGGTGGTTTCTATTTTGCGCTTTTTGCAATTCTCTTAACGGCGACCGGATTTTACTGCAAATATGTCGGACTTGATTACGGATTTTTTGGTGTGATGTCACCTGTTGTGCTGACTATGCTTGATAAAAATTTCAGCAATACTGAAAAGTCACTTTGGTATAACTCACAGGAGTTTTCGCTACTGCTTTTTACATGTTCATTGATTCTGATAGCTGTTTTTGAGAATTTGCCATATTATCAGATGTACAGCTTACTTGCGGTGTTACTTCTCATGATGTATAACGGTAAAAAAGGGAAGTACAGCTTTAAATACGGTTTTTATCTATTCTATCCGTTGCACCTTTTGCTTATAAATGGTGTAGCGATGATATTAAAATAAATAATCTTTAGTTTTATGCACTTGTTCCTACTATTTTCAAAAGTCAGGTGATAATATGCAAAAAGGTAAATTTTTGCTGATAGCTTTTATATCAGTCGCTCTAATTATGGCGCTAAGTTTTTCGGTGGTGTACTTTTTAGGAGATTCAAAAAGCACTTTATACACAGAAGAAACTTCTAGCGCTAAACAGGAAGAAGATATGATAAAAGACATGATTGAGGATATGACTGTGGAGGAAAAAATCTCCCAGATGATAATGCTCACGTGTCACGACGAAGTTAATATCGAGGAGATTTTACCAAATAGCGTAGGTGGAATATGTCTTTTCGGCCATTCATTTGAGGGGAAAACAGAAGCCCAGGTTATCGATATGATAAGCCTGTATAATAGCCTCTCAAAAACTCCTATGATAGTGAGTGTTGACGAAGAAGGCGGTAGTGTTAACCGCGTCAGCACTAACGAGAATTTAAGAGCTGCACCTTTCTGGTCACCGTCACAGCTTTACTCTCAGGGCGGTTTTGAGCTCATTAAAAGCGACACCGAAGAAAAATGCGATTTGCTCAAAAAGCTCGGTATCAATGTTAATTTAGCACCTGTGTGTGATGTGCCGTTATCAGAAGATAACTACATATACGATAGATGTTTCAGTTTAGACTATGATGAAACATCACAGTATGTTGAAAATGTAGTGAAGATAATGAAAGAAAAGCAAGTCGGCTCAACGCTGAAACATTTTCCGGGATATGGTGGAAGTGTGGATACTCACGAGTCCGTATCGTATGATCAGAGAAAGTACGAGGATTTTGAAAACGGAGATTTCAAACCGTTTATATCAGGAATTAATGAAGGCGCTGACTGTGTGATGGTAAGCCATAATATAGTCACATGTATGGACGATGAAAATCCTGCATCACTATCAAAACCTGTCCACGATATTCTACGTGATACGCTAAAGTTTGACGGAGTTATTCTGACGGATGATTTAAAGATGGGCGCAGTGACAAAGTTCACGGACAAAGCTGACTCCTATAAGCTTGCGCTGAAAGCGGGAAACGATATGATTTCGTGCGAGGATTATTATGGTGCAAAAGAAGCTATGCTTAGCTGTGTTGAAAGCAAAGAGGTTGTTATAAAGCAGATTGATGAGTCAGTATACCGTATATTAAAACTTAAAATGGATTTAGGTATTATAAAATAAGAAAAGCTCCCGAAAGGGAGCTTTTTTAATGGTTAATTATTTGCCTGAAACTCTGAATACTACTCGTCTTGATGCGGCTTTATCTACTGAGCCGTCAGCCTTTAATACAGGGTAGTCGTATGAGTAGCCGATAGCAGCGATAGAATCTTTGATTTCAGGATGGAGTTTGATGCAGTATTCCATAACGGCGTTTGCACGTTTTTGGGATAATTCCTGATTGTATTCGTGGCTACCGTCAGGGTCGGTGTGACCTTCAACTACGATAGCGTTGACAGAGTCTTTGTGCTTGCTATCAAAAACTATCGAGGTGTACTCTTCCATAAATTCCTTGAGGCTCTTTTTACCTGCTTCTGAAATTTTGTAGCTGTCTACATCAAACAGCACACTTGAATCCATAGTAACCTCGCCTGTATCTTTATTTACATCGATATCGAGGTCTGAGTCGTTTAAAGCTGTGTAGATATCAGAAGAAA
>JAFVVB010000126.1 GCA_017502425.1 Ruminococcus sp.
ACCGAAAGCCATCGAACATTTATGTATAAATGTAAACGGAAAGTCCTGTTTACCTGTTTCGAAGTCGCGATACTGTTCAACGCTTACTTCTGTTCTTTTTGCCATTTCTTTTTCAGAAAGACCAAAAATCTCTCGCATTTCCTTAATTCGCACCGCCACCTCAAGTAGCTTCTGAGTTTCAACCTGTGCCATGGAAATTCCTCCTTTTAATATCTTTTTAAAAAAATAAAACCCGTCTCAAAGAAACCTTTGAGACGGGTGTAAAATACACTCGCGGTACCACTCAAATTGCAGTATAGAACTGCCTCTCTCGAAGTCTAACAACTCCTATGCATTCACGCAGCAATCACGGAAGGCATCTACTAACTTTCGCGTTCGGACCTTCGGCTCAGAAGTGATGGGCTTTATAAATACTCGTTATCGGTTCACACCAACCACCGATTCTCTGGAAACAAATAATTACAGCCGTCTTCGTCACAGCCTTTTATTTTTTGTAAAGTGTACCACTTCAAAAAAGGTTTGTCAATAATTTTTTTGAAAAAATTTTTCTTTATTCTATTAATTATTAATAAAAGTCTACCAATACCTTCACATTTATGTTATACTGTTTTTGATAATACATAGTAATAAATTTTAGCGTAGGAGATTCTGTTATGGATAATAACAAGAAAAGCTATAATGATGATTATAACGCTGAAGTAAAACACCAGCCATTAAGCACCACAAAGCCCCAAATCGCTCAAAGCTCTATGAATACGAATAGTAAAAAAATACTGCTTATCTGCTCTGTGGTTGCAGCTGTTGTCATAGTTATTTTATCCGTTATTCTGATAGCTCTAACACTCAATAAATCCGACGACAATGTACTTATTACTAATGATGTTTCCCAACCTGACTTTAATAAAACAAGTAAAGTCAGCGAATACGAAACCGAAGAAGATACTGAAAAAACAAAAAAAAGCAGTAAAAGCAGCAGTAAAAACTTAAAGAAAAAACTGACCCCATCATCGAGCAAAACCACTAAAGAGTATGTTATCTGCTCATCATGCAGTACTGTACACAGAGGTTCTGAGAAATGTCCTGAATGCTACGATACTCTCGGTTCACACTCTACTGATGCATACTGTCCTGACTGTGGTGGAGGATACGACACAGGCGGTGGTTGTCACTCTTTTTACTGCGACATCTGTAAAAGTTATTTTAATGCTTGCGATGCACCTCACTGCTCTGAGTGTGATTCTTGCTATAACGAATTACATCAAGAATCTATTATAAAAAACGGATTATGCGAGGCATGTAACCACGACGAAGTACAGCCAACCGATTATTGCACATTATGCGCTGAGCCTGTGTACACTGAGCACGAATACAGAAACGAATGCTGTGATAACTGTTATTCCAATCTACCTATGTTTATTCTGGAAGACCAAAGCGCACAAGGAGTCACAGGAGCATGTCCTGAATGTGGAAATCACATAATATTTGTTAATATGCCTGATAAACTTTTACTTCAGTGTGATCACTGTGGTACTTACTATAAAATGGTATACGGAATATAAAATAAAGGAGAACTATATGCTAAAGAAAATACAACATCTTGATGATCTTGTTGTAAAAAAAATAGCGAAAATCCACACCCCGTTTTTAAACCGGATTATGATTATTTTCACTAAACTCGGTAACGGCGCCTTCATATGGTGGATTACCCTGTGTTTCCCGTTTTTACTCTCTAAAAAGACCCGTTCAACGGGTGTGTATCTGACACTTGCGTTGGGTGTCACTTTTATAGTGGGCGAAATCATTATCAAACACATAATAGGAAGAATGCGACCAAGCAGCAAGCTCGACGACGACGAGCTCATCATAAAAAGACCGAAAGACTATTCCTTCCCTTCCGGTCACACCGCATCTTCTTTCACCGCTTTTACTATCACTATGCTACGTTGTACTCCAGCTATCTTCATTCCCGTACTTTTAGTCGCTTTGATTATCAGTTTCTCAAGAATGTATCTGAGAGTACACTACCTAAGTGACGTTGTGTGTGGTGCGGCTTTAGGAATATTAAGCGGACTATTATGTAACATTATTTTCGAAAACTTACTAGGTCAGTATTTTATGGCCATTGTTTAAAGAAGACTTTTTCACAAAGTCTTCTTTTTTATTTTTTATTTTTCATAAAAGTTGTTGACTTTGTTTTTATTACTATTTGTATAATCTTTCGAGCTTTTTTCACATAAAGAACTTAATTTTACTTTTGTTGAAAACATATGGAAAACTTATAAACATCAACTAAAGCAGGTTTTTACACGCAGTTATTAAAAAGTTTTCCTAGTTTTCCACAGAGTTTTCAACATTTATTATTTCTGTTTCGAATAATACAAAAAGTATAGTTCTTAATTCCAATTTTTTAAAGAAAATATAAAGCGTGTGTAATATTCTTTTTACTAAAAATACGTATATAAAACAGATTTTATGACCAATATATTCTTAAAAACTAAAGGACGATTAAAATGATAAAAGGAATTAACCATCAGGTTATTGAAGTTATAGACCCCGATAACAGATACTATGAACGAGCGCTTTTAGTAGTCAGACCGGAGCACTCTTCAGTTCAGCGGGAATTACTGGAAAAAGAAGCAAAAAAACTGCTCAACCGAATGGGAACAGTTTCTACGATGAACTCAAAGACCGCTGTACTAAATCGTATTTTCACCGCTGTGTTTTATTTGGCACTTGGAGCTCTTAGCACCTCAGTTATTTACTCTTTGCTTTAATAATATATTAATCTCCATCATATATTTCAGTATATATATGATGGGGGTTTAGTATGAACACTAAAAAATTATTTATTCTCGAAATAGTCGGTATACCGTTTATTTACCTTTGTGCAAGTCTTCTGCATTTTGTGTACGATTTATCGGGAGGCTCGGCGCTATCGATACTATTTGGAAGTGTTAACGAAAGTGTGTGGGAACACATAAAGATATTTGCTGTACCGTTTGTATTGTGGTCGGTGATTGAACTGCTGTGGACACACCCGCCTTTCAAAAAATTCATAAGTGCAAAAACATTTTCACTTTACTTTCTCGCACTTTCTATAATTGTGTTTTTTTACACCTATACCTTTTTTACAAAAGAACCGATTCTGATTGTTGATTTAATATCTTCGTTTTTAATCACCATACTTACGCAGTACATATCGTACACTCTTATTACTAAGGAAAACCATATAAGTGAATATTTCAGCGTTGCATTGATGCTATTGATTGCTTTCTTTTTTATGTTTTTCAGCTTCACTATGTTTCCGCCTAAAATCGATTTATTCAAAGATCCTGAGACCTCTATGTATGGAATTATAGGCAAACATATCGATAAAGGTGCCGTTTTTCTTGATAAAACCTCATAAAATCACACTTTAATTCTTATTTTAACTTTACTTTCAGACTATATGTGGTATAATTATTTGGTATAAGTCTACTATATAGTGTATAAGGATACGTATCATGGAAAATCAAAGCAAAGAAAAGAAAAGTGATATTATCGCAGGACGTAATCCCGTCAGCGAAGCGCTATCATCTAACAGACCGATAGAGAGCATTCTCGTTGCTAAAAACAACAAGCAAGGCTCTATCGTTGCTATACTTTCAAAAGCTAAAAAAAGAGGAATCACTATAAAGGAAGTTGACTCAAAAAAGCTTGACTTTATGACCTCTCACGCTACTCATCAGGGCATTGTCGCGATAGCAGCAGTCAAAGAATACTTAGGCGTTGAAGACATCTTGAATCTCGCTAAAGAAAGAGAGCAAAGTCCGTTTATCATCATTTTGGACGAAATTGAAGACCCTCATAATCTGGGTGCTATTATCCGTACCGCTGAATGCTGTGGTGCTCACGGAGTAATCATCAAGAAACGTCACAGTGCAGGTCTTTCGTACACAGTAGCGAAAGCCTCAGCAGGTGCTATCGAATATGTACCTGTTGCGAGAGTCAATAATATCTCAAGCGTCATTGATGAATTAAAAGAGAAGGGTATATGGGTTTACGGTGCCGATATGAATGGCACAGACTACGAAAAATGTGATTTCTCAGGTGGTGCTGCTGTCGTTATCGGCAACGAAGGTAAAGGCATCAGCCGTCTTGTCAGAGAAAAATGTGACACTATCGTATCTTTACCACTCAAAGGCAGAATCAATTCGCTCAACGCATCCGTTGCAGCAGGAATCATTATGTATAAGATAGCTTCCGGCAGATAACTGCATTTATCGACAAAATATATTTCTATTTTACTGTAAAATAATCAGAGAGGAGTTGATGAAATGAAAATCTGGCGTAAAGAAAGCACTAAACCTATAAAAGATGAGAAAAAAGAAGAAGCAGTCGAAGAAGAATTCACCGACATCAGCCAGGCATCAACCCCAAAACCAAACAGCAATAAAAGCGATAAAATGGAGGAAATATACTCCACTAAAGATAAGCAGGTAAAATACAAGCGTCTTACTCCGCTCGAAGCAGAAGAAGCTGCTAAACGCACACGCTCTGCTAAAGAAAAATTAGCATCGGGTAAAGCGGAAATAGCGCTTGATACTCCTGAAATTGACAGCGCGGTAGTTGAGCTTACTTCTGAATTTGAAGAAGGCACTGTCATCGCTGACGATATCGTAGAAGATGCCACACCACTTGCACGATACGTAAGTATTGAGGATATCGACGATATAGATATCGACTTAGGCCCGCTTGCTGCTATCAAAAAATACGAGCAGCAGGTAAACTCCACCACACGCCAGACCGAACGTCAGAAACCTAAACTCCCAAAAGGTGATTTTGAGCGTATATTCGGTAAGCCTAAGCTTGATACAAGTGGCGAACGAATCGTCACTAAAATTCCTACATATCAGCACGAAAGCAAGATTAATAAAATCGTGCTCAAAGCAGGTCGTTTCAGCGACGTAGTCGAAAGCGAGTACGATGAGTATTTAAAATCAAACGACCCTATCATCTCTACTAAAGCAGATAGTATCAACAGAAGCATCGATTTCAGACAGTCTTTGCTATACACACTAAGCCAGCGTGCTACCCATAAAAACGCTGAAGACAAAAAGTCAAGCGAAAAATCCGCTAAACCTACGAAACCAGTCAAAGAAAAAGCTACAAAGAATGAGAAGGAAGCTTTTGAAGAAGAGGCAGTAGTAAAGAAGAAACCTAAAAATAAAATAAAGAAATTCTTCAGAATTTTAGGAAAACTTATTTTTACTAAAAAAGTTTCTACACACCAGCCTAATGATGACTCCCAGCCTTCTATGCCTGACTATAAAAAGCATCAGGATGCTCACGAGGTTTCAATCGAGCTAAATGGCAACTATAAAATGCTGCTTTTTAAAACCATTTTGCTTTCCCTTGTTTTTTTAGCATCGCTCACATTAACTGTGATGGAAAGCATCATGGGTAAAAATATATTCATGGGCGTTCCGTTTTCTCCTTTGATTTACTGTGTGGCTAACCTGCTGATGCTTATATTCTCCGGATTTATGTGTCGTCAGTTTATCATAGGCGGACTGAAACCGCTTAAAAACATAAAAGGTAACAGCGACACCGCTGTGGCATGTGCAATGATTGCGTGCACTATTCAGCAGTTGACTGCTCTTTTCTTCTCGGATAAGTTCTTAGGAGATAAAATGCATCTGTACACTACCATCGTACTGTTTGCGCTCACACTCAACTTAATGGGCAGAACTTTCATGGTATCCAGAATCAGATCGAATTTTAAATTCATCACATCTAAATCTCCTGCTTACTGCGGTGAGATTTATAAAGACGAAGACGCTGCCAGAAAAATGCTCGGCGGTACTATGGCGTCACGCTCATATATCGCATATCAGCATCCTACTAATTTCTTAAGCGATTTTCTTAAAATTTCATATGCTCCCGACCCTAGCGAAGAGTTGGCGGGAAAATTCGCTCCTATTACTGTCATTTGCAGTTTAGCAGTAAGCATAATTTACGGCATCATTTTCAAAACTGTTTTAGGTGCGCTGACAGCCTTGGTTATCATGTGCTGTATCAGCATACCGCTGTGTGCGCTTCTAGCGGGAAACATCCCGATGAAGATGATGTGTAAAAACGCGTTGAAAGAAAACGCTATGATAAGTGGTTACCCATCAGTCAAGCAATTCAGCGAATCAAGTGCGGTTATGGTCAGCGCTATGGACCTTTATCCAAAAGGCTGTGTAAAACTATGCACATCGAAAAACTACGTTGAATTCAGAGTTGAAGAATCACTTTTATACGCCGCTACTGTATTAAAAGAATCCCAGTCTCCGCTTTGCTACACATTTGAGAAATTACTCAAAAAATACGCTCATACCTTACCTGATGTTGAGAGTATTATGTACGAGGACAAGCTCGGTCTGGTCGCATGGGTCAACGGAGAAAGAGTGCTTATCGGTAACCGTGCACTATTAGACAGATACCATGTATTCGTTGAAGATACTTCTATCGAAGCTAAATATAAAAACACTAACAAAGACATTACATACATTGCTTGCTCAGGTCAGCTTATTTCCGTTATTGTCACTAAATACTCTCCTAGCAAGAAAATGAAAGACAAGCTCTATAAAGCCGAGTCAAACGGACTGAATATTCTCGTCACAACAACCGACAGCAACATTACCCAGGACAAGGTTGCCGAGGATTACGAGCTATACTATCGTTGTGTCAAGGTACTCGGCACTGGTTTTGCAAACGACTGCGTAAGCGCAAGAAAGCGCAAGGAAGAAACCTCTCGTGCGTTTCTTGCTACACGTGGTAAAACCTACTCTTTGATACACGCAGTAACGGGTTGTATCACTACTAAGAATAATATGACCATCGGACTTATTATTCAGATTTTCGGTCTCATACTCGGAGTGCTTTTAGGCGCTACTATGATACTATATGCTACGGTTTCCATACTGGGTGTTCTGGAAATGCTTTTATACATGCTTTTCTGGGGAGCAGCCACTATCGCCGTACAGCTTATTAAACGATCGTAAAGAAAGGACTTTACTATGCAGATTGCCCCTTCCCTACTCTCATGTGATTTTTCAAAATTCGGCGCTGAAATAGAGCGCATGGATAAAGCAGGTGCCGATATGATGCACCTTGATGTTATGGACGCTCATTTCGTACCTAACCTCACATTCGGTGCTCCTGTCATCAAAAAGCTTCGCAAATACACCGATAAACCTTTTGATGTTCATTTGATGATTTCAGAGCCACACAGATACATCGACGATTTCTGTGATGCAGGTGCCGATATCATTTCGTTCCACACCGAATCCGACTCAGACATCGAAGAAACCATCAGTAAAATTGAAAGCAAAGGCGTAAAGCCTGCACTTGCTATCAAACCGAACACTCCTGCTGAGGTTGTTTTTCCTTATCTTGATCGACTTTACATGGTTCTTGTCATGACGGTTGAACCTGGTTTTGGCGGTCAAAGCTTCATGGCTGATATGATGGAAAAGGTTGAAATCATCAAGGAAAAAGCTAAGGAGCAAAACCTTGACTTACTCATTCAGGTAGATGGCGGTATTGCTAAAGACACTATCGCAACCGCAGCTAAAGCAGGCGTTGATATCTGTGTTGCAGGCACAGCAGTATTCAAACCTGATGACGCTAAAGAAGCTATCGAAAAGTTAAAAGCTTTATGTAAATAAATAAATAAACAAACGGCTTAGCGATGTGCTAAGCCGTTTTCTTTTTGTATACATCAGCTGACAATATTAACAAGATGGGCAATACACGGAATAGACTGCTTTTGCTGTACCGAAGTAGGACTCAAAAGTGCGCCCGTAGCCATAACAAGGATATTATTGAGCTTCTTATCCGCTACTTTTCTCAGTATGTGCCCACACAGCACACTACCACAACATCCGCACCCAGAGCCTCCCGAATGCACGTC
>JAFVVB010000127.1 GCA_017502425.1 Ruminococcus sp.
GATCCCTATCTACTGTGGTGTAGAAGGCGAAGAAAAAGCTGGTCTTTGCTCAGGTACAGAGAACTGCTGGGCAGTTAATGCTAACGCTAAGCAGGAAGACATCGACGCTACTATCGCGTTCATGAAGTGGATGGTTACTTCTGAAGCTGGTACTAAGTGCATGGCTGAACAGTTCGGCGAAATCCCTTACAAGGGCGCTGCTGCAAACGAGAACGTATTCTTCCAGAACGCTGCTGCTTGCCTCGACGAAGGTAAATACTCAGTAGCATGGGCATTCAACTATACTCCAAACGTTGACGAGTGGAGAGCTGGCGTAGTTGACGCTATGACTAAGTACTGCAACGGCGGCGATTGGGCTGAAGTTGAAAAGGCATTCGTAAACGGCTGGGCTACACAGTACGCTGCAGCTAACAGCTAATCATATTGTATATAATATACTGATTGATGTTCCTTGGGGGTGGGGCTTCTGCCCTACCCCTTTTACGTTATATCACAGCTAAGACCGAAAAGGTCAGCGCCGTGAAACCATATGGGTTTATTTTTTATGAAACGGAGGGCTCCCTCTATGGCAGATGTCACTAAAAAGAAAAAAGCTAAGAAGAAAGATTACAGCGCAACTGTCAACTCGAAGTTGATGAGAAAACCGCTCAAACGTGTTTTCCCTGTATTTGTACTCCCTATGGTGTGTGCATTTATCATCGGCTTTGTGTATCCTTTCTGTCAAGGTGTTTATCTTTCTTTCTGTAAATTTACCACCACCAGCAACGCTAAGCTCGTCGGATTTGAAAACTACGTCAAAGCTTTCAAAGATAGCGGATTTATGCACGCTTTCTGGTACACAGCTCTTTATGCGGTTGTTTCCGTTGTGCTGATTAACGTACTCGCTTTCACCGCTGCATACGCACTCACCCAGAATATAAAAGGCACTAACTTTTTCCGTACTATACTCTTCATGCCTAACCTCATCGGCGGTATTGTACTCGGATATATCTGGTCTATGATATTCGATGGTATTTTATCTCATTTCGGTACTTCTATACTGCTCGAAACAAAGTACGGATTCTGGGGACTCATTATCCTAATGTGCTGGCAGCAGGTCGGTTATATGATGATTATTTATATCGCAGGATTACAAGCTATTCCAGGCGACATTTTAGAAGCTGCTGATATTGATGGCGCGAGTAAATGGCAGACTTTGTGGAAGGTTACTATCCCTAACGTTATGCCGTCTATCACTATCTGTATGTTCTTAACTCTTACTAACGCTTTCAAACTCTTCGATCAGAACTTAGCACTCACAGCAGGCAGACCATTCGAAACCACCGTTAACGCTGACGGTATACTCGAAACAGTTAAAACCACCGAGATGCTGGCACTTAATATCTACAATACGTTCTATGGTCAGAGTATGAGTGCACGAGGCACAGGACAGGCTAAAGCTGTTATATTCTTCATTTTAGTTGCAGTAATTTCCGTCTTACAGCTTCGTTCTTCAAAAAGCAAGGAGGTGCAGCAGTAATGGCAGATAAAAAAATTAAAAAGTCCGCTAAAAAGGCTAAAACCTCATTAACCGTTGTGTTCTCTATCATTTCGGTTGTATACATTCTCCCTATTATTGTTGTACTTATCAACTCATTCAAAGAGAATTCTTACGTAAAGACTGAAACTTTCAAGCTACCTACTGCTGAGAGTTTTGTGCAGTGGGCTAACTACATCAAAGGTATGACCTTCGGTAACTACCCGTTCTTCAAATCGGTTTTATACACCACCGTCATCACCCTTTTATCTAGTTTTCTCATTCTGCTGTGTTGCTCAATGGCAGCGTGGTTCTTGGCACGAGTAAACAACACTATTTGTAAAGTCATCTACTACTTATGCGTATTCTCTATGGTAGTACCTTTCCAGATGGTTATGTTCACTCTCGCTAAAACAGCCGACACTTTAAAACTCAACACCCCATGGACGATACCGATTATTTATCTGGGATTCGGCGCGGGACTTGCTGTGTTTATGTTCACCGGATTTATTAAGAGTATTCCGCTGGAAATTGAGGAAGCTGCCGCTATCGACGGTTGCGGACCTATCAGAACTTACTTCAGCGTAGTTCTCCCTATGCTCAAGCCTACTTTGATTTCTGTCGGCATCTTAGAGATTATGTGGATCTGGAACGACTATCTGCTTCCATATCTCGTACTCGATATCAACGAATATATGACTATTCCGATTCACATCCAGTACCTGCAAGGTAGCTATGGTGCAGTAGACTTAGGTGCTATCATGGCACTCATCATCTTCTCTATCATTCCTGTTATCGTATTCTACCTCACATGCCAGAAACACATCATCAAAGGTGTTGCAGCAGGCGCTGTAAAAGGATAAGCCTATAAATAAATTAATCCCTGTAAAGAGTTTTCCTCCTTACAGGGATTTTTCTATTAATATTGAGCTTATAGATGCATACTACTCTTTGCTACGGTAGTATATGACCTGCGGCGCGATAGATCTTATACCAGTCCTCGCGTGACATTTCTACATGAGTAGCTCTTGCTATCTCTTTTATTCTATCTATGTTGGTGCTTCCTATGACGGGTTGCATCTTTTCAGGCAGACGCAATAACCACGCAATCGCAACACCGGTATCGCTTACATTATATTTTTCTGCCATCTCATCAATAACAGCACACAAATCAGGAAACCGGACTTTATCAAGAAAAGTACCACTGAAAAAACCGTACTGAAGCGGCGACCACGGCTGGACAGTAATATCGTGAAGTCTGCAATAATCTCTGATATATCCGTCACGGTTAATACCTTCGTCGAAAGTAGTATTCACTCCTGCACCGCTGCTTATCATACCACAGTCAGTAATACTCAGCTGAAGCTGATTGATGCATATTCTTTGGTTTAAGTATTTATTGAGCAGTTTTATCTGAGCTGCGCTGTGATTAGATACTCCGAATGCTCTAACCTTTTGGCTGTGCTCAAGCTCATCAAAAGCCCTTGCTACTTCTTCAGGATCCATCAATAAATCAGGGCGATGCAGTAACAACACATCAACATAATCAGTGTCAAGTCGTTTAAGCGACTTATCAACGCTATTAATAATATGCTCGTATGAAAAATCATACATACCTTCTCTGATACCGCATTTCGTCTGGATAATAATCTTATCTCTATCTACTTTATTGCGTTTCAGGGCTTTTGCGAATACCTCCTCGCATCTGCCGTTATGATAAATATCAGCGTGGTCAAAATAGTTATATCCGCACTCAAAAGCAGTCGCTAAATATCGGTCCATTTCATAATCGGACATATCACCTATTCTCATGCACCCAAGCACTACTGCTGAAGAATTTTTCCCCTCAATGCTATTAATATATTTCATCAGACTAACCCCGTTTTTCTCAGCGACTCTTTTCTATCATCTGAACGCTTCATTATCTCGCTGTCCTGATTCTTCACATCAAAGTAATTAGGGAAAAATAAAAACGGATGGAACATATCGTAGTTCATATCTTCCTCATAGCCATGTTCACTTTCATATGAAAGGACTTTTTCTTTATCATATACATCGAAATCTTTGGGAAGCTTTAATACGTAGTAACCACAGCCACCACACGAAAACTCATGTTTTACTAAAAAGAATCCGTCGTGACGATTAAAGCATACTGCACGTGTGGTCATACACCCACCGTGAGAAAAACCATACCCCATACCTTCAGCTCCAATCAGATAAAGAACATATCCGCCCGTATAAGGTTTACTTAATAATGTGTCCTCGTTTTCCTGATAGCATTGCTCACAGCACAGGTATCCGCTAAGAGACGGTAACACTCCGAAATCATTGTGTTCAAATTCTTTTTTACACATTACACATGAATACGGATTATCTCTTGCTTTGAGTTTTCCATCAGTATCAAAACAGCAAATAGTATCATTAATTAGTGATGATAGCTTCACTGCTAACACCTCCCGATTTTCATTATTATCGTTGCGATGTATTCGCTTAGTTTAATATATCAGACGGCTTTTTGAGGAATTTATAAAGACACAAGATAAGTGAGACAAGTGCTGTAAGACCACTGATGATTTCACATCGATAGGTAGAAAAAGCTCCGGGTTCTCCTGGAATAGGAATGCTCTCGCCACCTGTCACGAAAAACATTATTGTAGCAATAATTGCAAGAATTAATTGAACTACCATAACGGAAAACAGTGGAAGAAGCATAATAATATATAATTTTTTCTTTCCTTGGTTTCTTAATTTAGTAGCGACAAAAGCCCAAACCCCAGCGGCAAGTCCAATGGTTGTCCAAAATACAAAATCGCCAATTTCATATGTGGTTAGCGCGTCACGCAAACCGTTATCATTCATAGGATCTGTTATAAAAAGATAACCTCGAATAAAGAATGTATACAGATAATAGAAAAAATCTAATCCTATAAAAAACAGAAGTAAATCTTTGAATTGATGTTTAGGCGGTACCTCTCTTCTGATAACGAGCAGAATAATTGCAGCATATATCGCCAGGTGTGCCATTATTTCAGAAAAGTCTAGTATTACTTTTCCTTGGTACTCGATGGAACCGAACGCACTTAAAATTTGATGAAACA
>JAFVVB010000128.1 GCA_017502425.1 Ruminococcus sp.
TTTCAGGCAGAGGTATCGAATACGAGGATTTATACTCAGCTGGATGCATCGGACTTATAAAAGCTATCGATAACTTTGATGAAACCCTCGGCTTTAAGCTCTCCACCTACGCTGTACCGGTAATACTGGGCGAAATCAAAAGGCTTTTTCGTGACGGCGGAATCATTAAAGTCAGCCGAAGTTTAAAAGAGCTGTCACTAAAAGCCTCTAAAATTGCCGGTGAGTATAAAAAAGAGCACGAAACAGATATTCCTGTTTCAGTGTTATCAGAAAAACTCGGAGTAGATGTATACAAAGCAAGCGAGGCACTTACATTAAGCACGCCTGTGATGTCACTCACCGCCCACACCGAAGACGGAGAAAAAATGCTTGATATACCGAGTGAGCCAATTGAAGACAAGCTTATAGAAAAGCTATCTTTGAGTGAAGTTCTGAAAACTTTAGATGAAGCCGATAAAAAACTCATAACACTACGGTATTTCAAGCACAAAACTCAAGTAGAAACAGCAAAAGCACTGAATATGACCCAAGTTCAGGTATCCAGAAAAGAGAAAAAGATACTTTCCATATTGCGAGAAAAAATGGCATAAAACGTAAAAAAGGCTTACTGAAAAAAATCAGTAAGCCTTTAGTTTATTATTTTTCGTCAGCTTCATCGTAAAGCTTCTTTAAATCCTCTAAATCGTACGGTGTCTGCTGGTAGAGATAGTAGTTGAGCCAGTTATAGTAAAGCAGAGCCGCACTACTACGCCACACCATCACAGGTTTTTTAGTGACATCGTTGTCAGGAAAATAGTTGCGTGGAATATCAGGATTTATGCCTCGATTCTTATCACGGTAATACTCGTTAGCGAGTGTGTCGGCATCATATTCAAAATGACCTAAAATAAAAAACTGTCTGCCGTTTTTATTACAAACAATCGACACGCCCGTAATGTCACCAGCAGCTAAAATCTCGAGTTCTTCGATATTTTCTAAATCAGCCTTATTAACACCTGTGTTACGAGAATGAGGACAGTAAAAAACATCATCAAAGCCACGTAATAACGGATGAAGCGGATTCAAAGGACGGTGACGATATACACCGCTGAGTTTTTTCTCATATGTGATTTTCTCAACCCCATAGTGATGGTAAAGACCTGCCTGAGCTCCCCAACAGATATAAAGCGTTGAGTAAACATTCTTTTTAGCCCAGTCAAAAACCTCGCACAGCTCATCCCAGTAGTCAACATCCTCAAAGTCAAGCAGCTCAACCGGAGCTCCTGTCACAATCATTCCGTCGAATTTCTGGTCTTTGATTTCATCAAAAGTTTTATAGAAAGTGGTCAAGTGCTTTTTAGAGGTGTTCTTACTCTTATGAGTCGCCATCTGCAAAAGCTCAATATCGACTTGAAGCGGAGAATTACCGAGTAATCTTAAAAGCTGGGTTTCCGTTACGATTTTAGTAGGCATCAAGTTTACTATGATTATCTTAAGTGGACGGATATCCTGAGACATCGCGCGCTTTTCAGGCATAACGAAAATATTCTCGGATTCTAAAATCTTAGTAGCCGGAAGATTATTAGCCACTTTAATCGGCATATTACCGCCTCCTTTTCTATAAAATCAAAAGAAAATACTATATTAGTACTGTTTGCCCCAATATACCATATGCTTAGCTTCTTTGCCACAGCATACACACTTATCGGACAAATGCTCTTCTTCAAAAGGAATACAACGGCTCTTGACACCGCCGGTTACTTCCTTTAATTTCTCTTCGCACTCTTTATCACCGCACCACATAGCTTTGATAAAGCCAGGACGCTCTTTAGCTGTGGTAACAAACTCGTCAAAGTCTTTAGCAACGAAAGTTTTTTCTTCCATATTTTTGAGTGCACGCTCATACATACCGTCGTGTACTGCCTGTAAAGCCTTCTCAACTTCCACTTCTAAGTTTTCTAAAGACACGAAAATCTTCTCTCGTGTGTCACGACGTACGATAACGCACTGGTTTTTCTCAATGTCCTTAGGGCCAAGCTCTACTCGTAACGGAACACCCTTCATCTCATACTGAGAGAATTTCCAACCAGGAGACTGATCAGAATCGTCGTATTTAACTCTGAACTGTCCTTTGAGTCTGTTGTAAAGCTCCTCACCCTTTTCGAGTACGCCCTCTTTATGAGTAGCGATAGGAACGATAGCAACCTGAATAGGTGAAATCTTAGGAGGGAGAACTAAACCGTCATCATCGCCGTGTACCATGATAATAGCACCTATCATACGTGTAGATACACCCCATGATGTCTGGTGTGGATAGTGGAGTTTATTATCTCTGCCTGTGTATGTGATATCAAAGCTCTTAGAAAAACCGTCGCCGAAGTAGTGAGAAGTACCACCCTGAAGTGCAACACCGTTATGCATCATAGGCTCGATAGTATATGTCTCGAGTGCACCGGCGAATTTTTCTTTCTCGGTTTTCTTACCGACTACCGCAGGAATAGCGAGAGTTTCTCTGTAAAAATCTTCATACACCTTGAGCATAGTAAGTGTTTCTTCTTTAGCTTCCTCAGGTGTTTCGTGCATAGTGTGACCTTCCTGCCACAAAAACTCGGAAGTTCTTAAAAACGGACGGGTAGTTTTCTCCCATCTTACAACCGAACACCACTGGTTGTAAAGCTTAGGTAAATCACGATAAGTGTTGATAATCTTAGCATAGTGCTCACAGAAAAGTGTTTCTGATGTAGGACGGACACACAGCTTCTCGTTTAGCTTCTCGCTGCCGCCGATAGTAACCCACGCACACTCAGGCGCAAAACCCTCTACGTGGTCTTTCTCTTTCTGAAGTAAACTTTCAGGAATAAACATAGGCATATAGACATTTTCGTGTCCTTTCTCTTTGAAGCGACGGTCTAAATCAGCCTGGATATTCTCCCATATAGCGTAACCGTAAGGACGAATAACCATACAACCCTTGATACCTGAGTAATCAACGAGCTCCGCCTTCTTAACAATGTCAGTATACCACTTAGCAAAATCGGTGTCGCGGCTGGTAATAGCCTCGACCATTTTCTTTTTATCAGCCATTTTTGCCCCTCCTTATGTATTAACCAATATATTATACTATTATACTGAAACTTTTTCAAGTAAAAAAAAGACCGGACTGAAAAGTCCGGCTTTAATCAAAAAACTCATGATAAAATATTACGAGTGTGACTCAATAAAGTTAACGAGGGCACCAACAGTGCGTAAGTTCTCGATATCCTCATCAGGTACTTCGATTTCGAATTCATCTTCGATAGACATTACCATATCAACTACGTCGAGTGAATCCGCACCTAAATCGTCCTGAATATCAGTTTCGAGAGTGATGTCATCCTCCTCAACATCGAGCTGATCTGCTAAAATCATCTTAATTTTTTCAAAAACCATAATATCCTCCAAAAAAATAAAATACTAATTTACTTTATAGACAAGCAACTACATATTGTGATATAATAGCCCTTGTGAAAAAAGTATCATAGTGGGTAAACGTATGATGTTTACTCACGCAATATCCATCATTCATATTATTAGCAAACACCACCTTTGTCAACATTTATGTCAATTTTTTAATTGTTGGTTCTACTGGAGAAATTTATGTCAACTAAAAAATATGCAGTAATCGGCTGTCCTGTCGGCCACAGCCTTTCCCCTTTTATACACGAAAAACTATTTAAACTCGATAACATTGACGCAACGTATGAAGCACTTTGTATAGAAGATTTAGATAAAGACTATGAGACCCTTAAAAAGCTCGACGGGTACAATGTAACTATCCCCCATAAAATCGGTATTATTAACAGACTTGATGTAATCAGTAAAAAAGCTAAGCTGTGTGAAAGCGTCAATACCGTTAAAAACGATGAGCTTTCCTACGGCTATACTACTGACGGCTACGGATTTTTAGAGGCTGTTAAATCAAAATGTGATGAAAAATCTCTGAAAAATGTTCTGATATACGGCTATGGTGGAGCCGCGCGTGCGATAGCGTTTGAATGTATCGAGAACGGATACAGCGTCGCTTTTGCTACTAGAGAGAAAAGTCTTTCTAACTGCAATAAACTCGCTGACGAAATTTTATTTAAACTAAACGTAAAACCACAAGTTTACACTATCGGTAATATAGACATGGATAAAAAGTTCTCACTTTTAGTAAACGCTACTCCCGTTGGTATGTATCCTAATGTAGACGATTGCGTAGCTGATGATGAAGTAATAAATAACTCTTACGCTGTTTTCGACGCGGTGTATAATCCACTTAAAACAGTACTGCTGAAAAAAGCCGAAGAAATGGGGAAAATTGCTATTTCTTCTATCGAAATGCTCGTATATCAGGCTGCTAAAGCCCACGAAATATGGGTTAATGCTAAGTATAATGATTCTGACTTGCAGAAAATTTGCAGAGAAACCGAAGAAAAACTCAAAAAAGGATGATTCTATGAAGTCGATTGCGCTGTGTGGATTTATGGGATGCGGAAAAACCACCGTAGCTAAAGCCCTTTCGAAAATCAGCACACTTTCTGTTATTGATACCGACGAATACATAGTAGAAAAAGAAAAGCTTTCAATCACTAGGATATTCGAGCTTTACGGCGAAGATTACTTTCGTGATAAAGAATATGAAGCTATATGTGAATTATCTCATAATCATAGCTGTATTTTAGCACTGGGTGGCGGTGCGGTTACCTTTGACAGAAACGTCAGAACACTCAAAGAAAACGGATACACTATCGTATTTATCGACACAGATTTTAATACTATCAAAGAACGTCTCATTAACGATACATCAAGACCACTACTTAAAACCGACGACATAGAGGCTCTATATAATAAACGCTATAAGCTTTATAAAAACGCAGGCGACATCATAATCAAATGTAAAGACGAAACAAGTGAATGTATCGCTATGATGATAGCAAAGGAAATGAGTGAAAAAGCATGAAAAAACTGACAGTAAACGCTATGAGCGCCACATACGATATACTTATCGAAAAAGGTTTGCTCAAAAATAGCGCTGAATATATCAAAAATAACGTGAAAGCTGAAAAACTGATGATAATAAGTGACTCGAATGTTGCACCGCTGTATTTAGATACGCTAAAAAGCGGTCTTTTACAGTACGGCTTTTCAGTATACTCACATATTTTTACAGCCGGAGAAAAAAGCAAGAATCTCACAACCGTTTCAAAAATCTATGACGCACTCTCTGAAAATGAATTCACCAGAAAAGACTGCGTAATAGCTTTAGGCGGTGGTGTGTGCGGAGACATCACAGGATTTGTGGCAGCTACATATATGAGAGGTATCGATTTTATTCAGATACCTACTACGCTTCTCTCTCAGGTTGACTCCTCAGTCGGAGGAAAAACAGGAGTAGACACCTCCTACGGAAAAAACTTAGTAGGTGCATTCTACCAGCCTAAGATTGTTTTAATTGACCCTGATACCTTAGATACTTTAAGCGAGCATTATTTTGCTGATGGTATGGGCGAGGTTATAAAATACGGATGTATAAAAAGCAGAGAGCTCTTTGATTTCTTAAAAGAAAACGATGCAAAAGAAAGCATCGAAGAAGTTATCCTCATATGCCTTAGGATAAAACGTGATGTAGTATCAGAAGACGAGCGTGAAGCAGGACTGAGAATGATACTGAACTTCGGTCATACTCTCGGCCACTCAATTGAAAAGCTGTCTGAGTTTTCACTTTCTCACGGTGAATGTGTGGCTAAAGGTATGGTGATGATATCAAAAGCTACTGAAAAACTCGGTATCACAAAGTCGG
Organism: Ruminococcus sp.; assembly: GCA_017502425.1. Lineage (GTDB taxonomy): Bacteria > Bacillota > Clostridia > Oscillospirales > Acutalibacteraceae > Ruminococcoides. The sequence continues at coordinate 5,801 of JAFVVB010000128.1, forward strand.
GTACTACGGATGAAATCATCAAACTATGTGAAAAATATTCACTGAACACCGATATCTGCTACGATATTGATGCTATCGCTGAAAGTGCAAAAAACGATAAAAAAGGCAGCGGTAAAATGCTCAATTTAGTAGTGACTCCAAAAATCGGTGAAACACTCATACATAAGATAGATAAAAATGAACTTGCTCAGATTCTGGGCTAATCGGAGATATTATGTCAACAGCAATAGTTTTAAAATCTCAGCTTAAAGGCACGATAGAAGCGCCATCATCAAAAAGCGTTGCACATAGAATTATGATATGTGCCGCTTTATCACGCTGTAAATGCTATATTAAAAACGTATCAGACTCTGACGATATGGTAGCTACTATCGGATGCTTAGAAAGCTTAGGTGCTAAAATAATTAAAGATAAAAAAACCGTTTATATTGATTCCACCGATTTTGTCAGACCGATGGATAAAAGACACTTTACACTAAACTGTAAAGAAAGCGGTACTACACTACGAGTGATGATACCGATATGTGCAGCACTCGGGTTAAATGTCACCTTCGTTGGCGAAGGCAGACTTCCGAAAAGACCGCTTGACGAGTACTTTACTATTTTTGATAATCATTCGGTGAGTTATACAAGAGGTGAAAATTATCTTCCACTTACTATCAGCGGAAAATTAAGTGGTGATGTTTTTGAGATTTCACCGAAAATCAGCTCCCAGTATGTAACAGGACTATTACTCGCGTTAAGTCTTATTGATAACGATACTACGCTGAAGCTTTCTTCACCGCTTTTGGGATCTCAATACGTTGATATCACTTTAGATGTGATGAGAAAATTCTCGGTAGATGTTAAAAAAACCGACGATGCATTCTACGTAAAAGGTAAAGAGAAGCTATGTGCTAAAGACAGCTACTGTGACGAAAACATCGGTATTAATGTCGAGGGTGACTGGTCACAGGCAGCGTTTTTCCTGTGTGCAGGTGCTATAAACGGTGACATCACCGTCACTAACCTGAATTTAAATTCATATCAGGGTGATAAAGCTATTTTAGATATATTAAAAGCGTTTAGTGCCCATGTTGATATAGGTGAAAACTGCGTCAGCGTTAAAACTTCTAAACTCAAAGGTACTGACATCGATGCTACCGACACCCCTGATTTAGTGCCTGTGGTTGCTATGCTGAGCTGTTTTGCTAAAGGAGATACCAACATCTTCGGAGTCAGCAGACTAAAATTCAAAGAAAGCGACCGGCTGCTTTCCACTTCATCTATGATAAAATCACTTGGTGGAGATGCTATGTACACCGACGACTGTATGACTATAAAAGGAGACGCACAGCTTTCAGGTGGCACAGTAGACTCTTTTAACGACCACAGAATCGTTATGGCGGCATGTGTCGGTGCTATTAAATGCGAAAACAAAACTACTATTACTAAGGCTAACGCCGTTAATAAATCGTACTCAGACTTTTTTGATGACTATAAACGCTTAGGAGGTATTATCGATGTCTTTATTCGGTGATAAAATCAGACTCACGGTAAAAGGTGCCAGCCACGCAGAAAAGCTCAGCGTTGACATCGAAGGTTTACCAAAGGGTTTTAAGCTTGATTTTCAGAAAATCCTCACCCAGATGGAGCGTAGAGCTCCGGGACGTTCTCACGTAGCAACTCCTAGAAAAGAGCCTGACTATCCTGAGATTTTAAGCGGAGTGGAAGATATGGTCACCACCGGCGAAACTCTCAGTATGATAATAAAAAACACTAACCAGCATTCAAAGGATTACAGCTCTTTAAAAGTGTGCCCTAGACCAGGTCACGCTGACTACACCGCTTTTGTAAAATACGGCGGAAAGCTTGATATGAGTGGTGGCGGTCCTTTTTCGGGACGAATGATGGCCCCTGTTGTTTTTGCGGGAGAGGTTTGTCGTCAGATACTAAATGAAAAATACGGTATCGATATTGTATCTCACATAACACAAATTGCAGACGTTAAAGATAAACGCTTTAACGACGTTAAAATTGATGCTACACTTTATGATAAGCTTAAAAACGACTCCTTCCCTACTATTGATTCTGACTCTAAAGCATCTATGATAAATGCTATCGAGGACGCTATGAAAGAGAAAGACTCAGTGGGCGGAATCGTTGAATGTGCAATACTCAATATGCCAAAAGGTGTTGGCGGTCCTATTTTCGACTCAGTAGAAAGTGTCATTTCTTCTGCTATGTTCTCTATCCCAGCATGCAAGGGAATTGAATTCGGTGCGGGTTTTGAGAGTGCAACCATGAAAGGCTCTGAAAACAACGACGAATTCTGCTATGAAAACGGAGAAGTTGTCACTAAAACCAACAACTGTGGCGGTATTTTAGGCGGTATTACTAACGGTATGCCGATTGTATTCAGAGTTGCATTCAAACCGACCCCGTCTATCGCTAAAATCCAGAACACGGTAAACTTAGAAACTAAGGAAAACACTACTATCGAAATAGTAGGCAGACACGACCCATGTATAGTTACTCGTGTTGCATCAATTGTTGAAGCTATGGCGGCTATCGCAATCATAAATATGATCTGAAGGACTGAATAATATGGATTTAAATGATATCCGAATTGAAATTGATAAAATCGACAACGAACTCATAAAGCTTTTAGAAAAGCGTATGGATTGCACTAAAGCTGTCGGTGAATATAAAGCAAAAAACAACATTCCGATTCTCGATAAAGAAAGACAGCAGTTGATTCTTGAGAATGTCGAGAAAAAATCCGAGAAATACGGCTCATCGCTCAGATTCTTATTCGAAGACATTATGCAGATTTCCCGTATGGCTCAGAATAGAATTATCGGTGACAGCGAATTTAGAAACACCGTCAAAGAAAACATCGCTATGATGCCTAAAAGTGGCGTCAAGGTTGCGTGTCAGGGACTCAAAGGTGCTAACTCACATATCGCATGCGGTGAATTTTTCGATGATTGTGAAATTAGTTTTTATAAGACTTTTTCCGATGTATTTGATGCCGTCGAGAATGAAAAAGCACAGTTTGGTGTACTGCCGGTAGAAAACACCAGCGGTGGCTCGGTTTCTGCCGTGTATGACCTTCTGATGTCGCACAACTTCTACATCACAGCCGCTAAAGCTATCGATATCAGCCACAACCTGTGTGCACTAAAGCAGAGTACATTCGAAGATATTGAACACGTTTGGTCACACCCTCAGGCGCTCGCTCAGTGTGCAGGATACATAGCAAAAAACAACTTCTCTTCTATCGCCCATTCAAACACAGCAGTAGCTGCGAAGAAGGTTATGGAAGAAAAACGCCTTAACTGTGCGGCTATATGCTCTTCACTTGCTGCAAAGGAATACGGTCTGCAGATTTTAGACACCGATATTCAGGATTATAATAAAAGCACCACACGTTTCATCGTTATTTCAAAAAGACCATACATCGGCGAAAACGCTAATAAAATCAGTCTTTGCTTTAACGTTGAACACGAAGAAGGTGCGCTGTCCAAAGTGCTCAACATGTTCTCGCTTTTGGGACTCAACCTGACTAAAATCGAGTCACGTCCTATGCAGAACTCCGACTTTGACTATCTTTTCTATCTTGATTTTACAGGAAACCTGCGTGATAAGAGCGTTATGGATTTTCTGTGCACGCTGTGTGATGAAGTTAAAGTCTTCTCATTCATGGGCAACTATTATGAAGATTAAGCGTCCGAGGTGCGCAGCCCTCGAGAAAACGACATACGAGTCGGGACTACCCATAGCACACAGAGTGTGCGACGGGTGGTTAGACGAGTAGGAGTTTTTCCGAGGAGAAGCGGAGCACAACGAGGCGTGACATCGTCCTCACTCTCTGTACTCGTTGCAAATAAAGTGTTATTTGCCTACTCGTGTCGAGGTTCGTCCTCTCCCCAAAATCTCAGATTTCGGGGACCCCGAGTTTAGCCGAGGTACGTAGCCTTTATGCTTCATTCGTAGGGGACGGCAACCTTGACGTCCCGCGTGCGAAGCACCAAATAAATCGTAGGGGACGGCGACATGGGCGTCCCGTCCATTATCCGTTGCGTACCGCGTCAAGAAAAACAATATACTTTTCAACATTGCACAGGGCAATTTTGCTCTGTGCTTTTCTTTTTTCAAAAAAATTCTTTTAAATTTTTGTAAAGTTGCATACTTTTATGCAATTTTTTGAGCTTTAGTAGGGATAAGTGAAAGGTTCTTTCAAAAAAGTTTTAAAGGAGAATGTAATAATGGCAAAACGAAGATGTATATCGATAGATATTTTTGAAAATGAAAAATTTCTCTCACTTAATGACAAGTCAAAGGTGCTGTACGTAGGGCTTTTACTCCACACCGATGATGACGGTGTGATAGTCAATCCGAAAATCGTGATGAGGGTGCTGAAAAAGAACCCTAAATACTTTGATGAACTGCTAGAAAATGGCTTTATAATGCGGGTTGACGACATTTATGTTATCAAGCATTTTAATATGCACAACAAAATCCAACCGTCTAAAAAAACGCCATCATTGTACCAAACTCAACTTAGTAAACTGTGTATAAATCAACGAAAAGAATATGAATTTTCGTCAGAAAAAATCCGGAATTTCGTCGGTACAATATAATATAAATAAATCTAAAATAATCAAATCTAATCAAATCGAAGGGAATTGTTAAAGGGAAACAATCGTGCAAAAAATATATGTTGAAATGTTAATATTAAGCGCCGAGGTGCGCAGCCCTCATAAAGTCGAGGTCGAGTCTGTATTTTCGTAGTTGACGAATGTCAACGCAGAAAATCAATGCGAGACTGTGGACTTTTGAGGAATAGCGGAGGTGAACGAGGCGTGATATCGTCCTCACTCTCTGTACTCGTTGCAAATAAAGTGTTATTTGCCTACTCGTGTCGAGGTTCGTCCTCTCCCCAAAATCTCAGATTTCGGGGACCCCGAGTTTAGCCGAGACTCACACCTTTTAAATCTTAATGTGCTAAAGTCACAAGATAAAACTAGATGTACAGTACACTTCGCATACAAAAACCCGACAGAGCTTTCACTCTATCGGGTCAGTTAACAATATATTAGAATTTAAGTCCGGTAGTGGTTTTCAAGAAGCTTTCTACCTTTTCTCTGATAATAGCAACGCCGCCCTCAGAGTCACTCTCGATATTGAGTGGCATGATAGGGTCGTGAACTGAAAGTCTTAATAAGAACCAGCCGTCGCCGTCTTCTTTACCAAAAGATACTCTAATACCTTCACGGTTATCATCAGCGACTATCCAGCCTTCTGTATTCTGGGCATATGCTGTGAGCTCGTCAATGATTCTAAGTCCGCACGCTTTAAAATCAGGCTCTGTAATCTCGTAACGAATCTCGATAGTCTCAACAGGCTCATCAAGCTCTGATACTAAATCGTCGATTTCCTTGCCTTCTTTTCTAAGCTGTGCCGCCTTGATGATAAAACGTGTGCAAAGGTACGCACCGTCATCTAAGAAGTAGTTATCTCTCATAGCACAGTGACCAGAAGTTTCAGCAGCGATAGGACAGTTAATACCCTGCTCATTGAGCTCAATAGCTTTATTGATGATATTTTTATAACCTCTGCGATAACGATAGTGTTTACCACCTAAAGTCTTTTCAATGAAATCTTTTACACCAGGAGAAGTGATAGAGTCGGTTACGATAGTACCGCCCTCGTTACCCTCAAGTGCAATAACCGAAGAAAGTGCTACTAAACGGTTACGGTTGATTTCTTTACCATGTCTGTCAACAGCACCGCCACGGTCAACGTCAGTATCAAAGATAACGCCTAAGTCAGCGTTATTCTCAATAACTGCGTCGCAGATGCTCTTCATAGCAACAGGGTCTTCAGGGTTAGGAACGTGGTTAGGGAACATTCCGTCAGGGTCTAAATACTTTGAACCAGTAGTAACTGCACCGAGTTTTTCGAGTACATCAGCAGCATAGAAACCACCGACACCATTACCGGCATCAACTACAATGTGGAAACCCTTGAGTGGGAACATATAGTCATCAGCGTTAACCTCTTTACGGATAAACTCGCACAGGTTATCTGCGTACTGTTTCATATAGTTTACTTCAGTAACTGTGCCACCATCTTTACTTTCAGGTCTATCGTTATTCTGAGCATGAATGAGAATATCCTCGATATCACACGCATCTAAACCACCCTGACGGGTAAAGAATTTAAGACCGTTACGGTTAAACGGATGGTGAGAAGCGGTAATCTGGACAGCACCGTCGCATCCTAAGTCAACAGTAGTCATAAACATAGATGGAGTAGAAGAAAGGTTAGTGTAAATAACCTCTACGCCTGCTTTTTCCATCTGAGGAATAACACATGAAGCGATTCTCTCGCCTGAGATACGAGAATCTCTGCCGACAGAAACCTTGAGCTCATTGACAGGTTTATTAACCTTTTTAGAAAGCCACAGCAAAAAGCCGTTAGCCATACGCTCTACGCGCTCGTTAGTCATATTTACTTCATAGCCCTCAACGCCTTCTGATGCAACGCCTCGGATGTCAGTACCGCTCTTAAAAACGCCGTATTCTTTATTAAGCATAAGTATACCCCTTTACTAAAAAATCTCTTACCTTTTGATTATACCACAACTGATACAAAACTTACAACACTATATCAAAAATCAAATTCGGCGATTTGTATGTTCTAATTGAGAATTATAATGCTTTTGTGTTGAAATTAACGGAACATGTTACAGCCATATTTCAAAAATTAACCTTTTTGTCGAATTTGTTGTGCATACCATCTAATTCAAACTGCTGTTGTTTGTTGATTTTAGTGTTTTCGTCAGCGTTATGCACAAATAAAACCAGCTTGTTTTGTTGACTTTTACGAAAGATTGGATATAATAATAACTGTCAAGACAAAGTCCGCTTGACTACCGACAGTTCACACACACTGTTCGGTACTTTTAGGAATATAGCCAAATGGTAAATGGCAGCACGAAAATTTTATAAGGAGGTAACTACTATGATGACACCTATCATGAGTTTACACAATGTTGATGTTTCCGAGTTCCTCACCGTGCTTGACACTTGCAAAGGCAACGTATTTCTCGTTACCCATGAGGGAGATAAACTCAATCTTAAGAGCAAGCTTTGTCAGCTGGTAGGTCTCACAAGACTTATCGAGGGCGGCAAAATCACAGAGGCTTTCATCGTCTGTGAAAACAAGGAAGACGAAAGTAAGTTGTTCAGACTTAATCTTCTCGGCGATTCAACAAAGATTGCTTAATATTCAATAATTTCACAAATAACTTTTTTCACGTTAATTTCAAAAAAATCCTAAAGCAGGAAGAGCCACCGTTAAGGTGGCTTTTTCTGTTATATTAAGCGCCGAGCACCGTAGCCCTCATAAAGTCGAGGTCGAGTCTGTATTTTCGTAGTTGACGAATGTCAACGCAGAAAA
>JAFVVB010000019.1 GCA_017502425.1 Ruminococcus sp.
AGACCTCGTTTCTTATAAGTCCTTTTGAACGTTTAATAAGTGCGTTTACCTTTTCATAAAGAATAGGTAGTGGGAAAGGCTTTACTATGTAGTCGTCACATCCTAAACCGTAACCTCTGAGCATATCAGTCTGGGAAGCTCTGGCTGTAATAAAAATGATTGGTACATCGCTATCGGCTCTGACTTCTTTGCATATCTCGAAACCATCAAGCTCAGGAAGCATGATATCAAGTAGCAGTAAGTCGTAAGTGTTTTCGTATGCCTTTTCGACACCCTGACTGCCGTTGTCGGCAACATCGATAGCGATATTACCCTCGCTTTTAGCGTCGAAGTAGTCGCATATCATTTCCTGTATATCGAGGTCGTCTTCGACCAGTAAAATTCTATACATGTTTCTCACCTCTGGGATTACTGTACCATCAAAATATGTAGAATATATGGAGTGACTATATTTTAGCAGATAAAATGTAAAATAAAAAGATAAAAAAAGATTTCAGGGAACCCACCCTGAATTTTGCCTATCAAAAAGCAAAGGCGTAAAGAAAAGAACAGAAGCCTACCACGCTTGTTGCCATCATCAGAATATACACGTTTCATAAACGCTCTGTCTTTGAATTTTCTATGGTGGGCCATCTCGTCGTCGCGAAGTTTATCGATTACGATTATGCTGTTCGCAGAATCTCCATCTTACAACTTGCTCCTCCTCACCCTAAAATCAGAGATTTCAGGGAACCCACCCTGAATTTAGCACACTAAAAAGTAAAGGCACACCCGTTTGGGTGTGCCTTTACTTTTTGGTGGGCCATCAGGGACTCGAACCCCGGACCAACCGGTTATGAGCCGGTTGCTCTGACCAGCTGAGCTAATGGCCCTCAGTCAGCAAGGTATATTATAGCTACAAAAATTCTGTTTGTCAATCAAAAAACAAATATTGTTTCTCTTTTTACCTTATGTATCACTTTTTGACTTTTTTCTCAGTCGTTCAAAAATCGAGTGAGTATCAACTTCCTCGTTTTCGTCTTTTCTTACACTCAGTATGATATGGTCGCCTTCTTTAAAGCCGTCTATGAGTACTTTAGGTATAAGAATAGTGTCGCCGTTTTCCGTTTCTGCTACGACTTTATCTTCCTCTATTCGATCGATAATCAATTTCATTGTTATCTCCTCCGTTATCTACTTTACTTTAAATACTAAAATTTGTCAATCTTGTAATTTCTATTGAATAGGTTTATAATATGTATATAATTAGTTTTAAAAGGATATTGGAGGATATATGGCTGAATATATTACTCAGATAGATTTTCAGATTCTTGATTTTATTCAGAGTAATCTGAGATGTGAAGTGCTTGATAAAATTATGGTTTTTCTCAGCCTCATAGGTGAAGGGGGAATCGTATGGTTTCTGATAGCCGTAACTATGCTGTTTTTTAAAAAGACACGAACATGCGGGGTGGTTATGATACTCTCAATGGGAGTGACACTTTTTTTAGGAGAGTTTTTTCTTAAAAACCTCATCGGTAGAGTAAGACCATGTAACGTGAACACGGATATTGAAATGCTTATTAAAAGACCTTCTAGTTTCAGTTTTCCGTCCGGTCACACCAGCTCTTCTTTTGCATCAGCAACTTCGATTTTTTTATGGAATAAAAAATACGGTGTGCCTGCACTTGTTTTAGCAGCGCTTATTGGTTTTTCACGTTTATATAACTATGTTCATTTTCCGAGTGATGTACTGTGTGGTGCGTTGTTCGGTATTGTGGTATCTGTGCTTGTGTATCATCTTTTCAGAAAATACAAGCTGGATAATAAAATAGAGAATATTAAATTCTTCGGAAAGGGTTAATTATGGAGAAATTAACTGTAAAAAAACTATATGATCTTGATCACACTATCGCTAAAAGTCTTTTCGAGTCAATAACCTATCCGTGGGAGGCTCTTCCATTAATCAAGGATTATGTGTTAAAACTCGGTGATACACTTGATAGTAGTAAATTTGATAAAATAGCTGATGATATCTGGGTAGCTAAAAGTGCTACTATTGCACCGTCAGCATCGCTTAACGGTCCGCTGATTATTGATGAAAACGCTGAGATAAGACACTGTGCTTTTATTCGTGGCAGTGCTATCGTCGGAAAAGGCGCGGTAGTAGGTAACTCAACCGAGCTGAAAAACAGCATTTTATTCGATAATGTTCAGGTGCCTCACTATAATTATGTCGGTGACAGCATCTACGGGTATAAATCTCACACAGGTGCTGGTGTTATCGCATCTAACTTAAAGAGTGATAAAACACTTGTTACTGTTTTTTGTGATGGGGAAAAGGTCGAGACAGGTGTCAAGAAATTCGGTGCTATGATTGGTGACTTTGTTGAGGTTGGATGCAATTCTGTTATGAATCCTGGTACAGTAATCGGCAAAAACTCAAATGTTTATCCGCTGTCATTTGTGCGTGGCTATGTCGAAGAAGGAAGCATTTATAAGCGTCAGGGCGAAGTCGTAAAGAAAAGATAAGGGGAGTCTGTATGGGTGATATTAAGGCATCGATTCCTAAAAGATATGCCAGCATAGATTTATTGAGATGTCTTGCGTTTTTGTTTGTTGTTATATTTCATTCGTTTTTGAATATAGGACATTCATTTGTTACGCAGGACGGTTTCTCCGTGTGGATTGCAGATGTATTCAGATTTTTATCCATCAGCTGCATTGGACTTTATCTGATGATTTCTGGCTATCTGAGATGTAACAACACAAGCATAGTTTCGTGTTACAGAGGTTTAGTGTCGGTTCTGGTAGGATACCTGCTTACATGTATGGTAGTTATACCTGTGAGACATTTTTTACTTGATCAGGTTAAAACATTTACTGAATGGATAGAAAGTATCTTTAAATTCACAGCAATCAGCTACGGCTGGTATGTAGAAATGTTTATCGGGCTTTCATTATTGATACCGTTTATCAATATGGCGCTTAAATACATTGGCGAAAATAAAAAGCATATGTATGTATTAGCGGCGGCGCTGTTGTTTATGACAGCCTTGCCTGGTATTACTACTAAAGAAATAGCGCCGGATTACTGGCGAATAGCTTATCCGATTACATACTACGTGCTTGGAGCGATAGTTCGTAAGCTCCAACCTGAAATTAGCACATGGCTCGGCTTACTGGAAGCGTTTATGATGGCAGGTCTTATGGCACTGTATACTATTTCTTCCGGTGTAAGAACATACAAGGAGCAGAAACCACAGTTTGAGTTTCAGGATTTATGGATTGTGTTCATCGTATTTTTCCTGTTTATTTCACTTTACAGGGTTTCTATTCCTGATAAACTTGCTAAAGTGCTTGCGTTTATGTCATCTGGTTGTTTCTGTGGCTACCTGATATCAAGCGTTTTTGATGCGTATTTCTATAAACTGGTACCTCAATGGAAAAATCCAGATGATTATTTTCTTATTTTCATTTGTGTGACTATACCTATTTATATAGCATCAATGCTTTGTGGTGTGATACTTCAGAAGATAACGGACCTTATCGTGCGTAGAAAACGCACTCCTAAATAGTCAGATGATAGATAGAGCACAAAACATTTGATGAAAATTAAATATTACATAGAAAAACGGAGCTGAGTCAATATCAGCTCCGTTTGTTGTATAATGAAAACCACGCGATAGTCGCGTGGTTGAAAAAAGGTTAACCGATAAAAAGAAATACAAATGATACAAGGGAAAGGCTCCCCTGTGCAAGGGGAGCTGTCAGCGTAGCTGA
>JAFVVB010000129.1 GCA_017502425.1 Ruminococcus sp.
ATACGTAGTAGCTACTATCTTCGGCCTTGATTCAGTACAGAGCTTCGCTCTTCCTATGATGATCGGTGTTATTTCAGGTTGCTACTCATCTATCTGTATTGCAGGTCCACTTTGGGTTAAGTGGCAGACAAGAAAATCTAAATAATTCTTATTTGGAATTTTCACATAATATTTTCTAAATTAGGCAGTTCGCTCTTTTTTAAACAGAGCAACTGCCTTTTTATTTTTTCACACGTTGATGAAAACATAACTTTGTCTTTTGAATTTATAAATTCAACAAGTTGAGAAAAATTTTCATTGATTTCATCAGTTTTGTCGTGAGATAAAAATGCATTCAGCTTTTTTGATGATTTTTGCCATTCTTTAACCATATTTTCAGCGTGTAATTCAGCTGTTTTATATTCTTTATAAGAAAAATATGCTGAGGTTAAATTCACTTTATCTATATAGTGTTCGTAGTTTTTTTCTACTATATAAAACTCGCTTAGCGCTAGGCTTATGCATATTGCTATCAGGGCTACTGCTACCCAAATTCTTCTCATGCTTGATTCTCCTTGTATTTCAGTAGGCTTATGCTTCCATTTGTTTCTACGATACCGTATTTTATGTCTTTTACATCAAAAACTTCCTGTTGCCTGAGTAAACTATATAAATCTTCATAGCTGATTCGAAGTTTCTTTAGTTGCTTTTCGAGTATTACTCCGTCTTTTATGATAATAATGGGGTTACCGCATATGATATTTCTGAATTTAGAGCTTTTGAGCATTATAATGCTTAAAAGAATTTCTAAGGAAACAAGCACCATAATCGGCAGAATACCTGATAATAATGGTTGTTCTACACCTTGCATAGGAATAGCTGCAATGTCTGAAATCACTAACGTGATTACTAACTCTGTTGTTTGCATATCGCTTATTTGTCTTTTTCCCATCAGCCTTACAGCAAGAATGATGAATGCATAGAGTAAAACTGTTCTGAGTAGTAAAATCAGCATTGAATCACCGTGAATATTATGCGTAGTAATCTTTTACATATGCGTATAATCGATCATTGTTTCGATTAGTATAAAAATATGCAAATTTTATGCATAAAAATATCAAAAAGTTCTTTTATAGGTTTAAAAACATATTATATTGGAGTATAATTAAATCTGTATAAGTATGCAGAAAGTTGGTGCAGTATATGAATAGCGAATACAGCGTATCTTTATTGAAAGTTATTAACGAAATTGGTCTTGAACAGTATTATATGCCTGATGATCCTGAAACACTTTTAGTGTGTTCCAATAACATCGACAGACCTGGTCTTGAACTTATTGGTCATCTGGATTATTTTGATAGTTCTCAGATAATAGTTTTCGGTATGACTGAGATGTCTTTTCTTGCTAAAATGAGTGAGGAAGAACAGCGTAAATGTATCGAACCTATTTTATCTATGAAACCGCCTGCACTTATTATCGCACGTGACCTTAAGCCTTCAGAGGCTATCATTGAATGTGTTAAGATGTACGATGTACCGCTTCTTACTACCAGCGATACTACTTCCAGTGTAACAGCTGCACTTGTTAGTTTTTTGAATGTTGAACTTGCACCGCGTATTACTCGCCACGGTGTATTGGTTGAAGTATACGGTGAGGGTTGTTTGCTTATCGGTAACAGCGGTGTCGGTAAATCAGAAACTGCTATCGAGCTTATCAAGCGTGGTCACCGACTCATAGCTGACGATGCCGTTGAAATCAAGAGAGTATCTAAAAAGGCACTGGTAGGTTCTTCACCTGATAATATCCGTCACTTTATCGAAGTTAGAGGTATCGGTATTATCAACGCTCGTCGTATTTTCGGTATGGGTGCTATTAAGGTTTCAGAGAAAATCGATATGGTTATCAATATGGAAATATGGGATTCTACTAAAGTTTATGACCGTATGGGTATGGATAACGAATATATGGAAATACTTGGTCTTGAAGTTCCTGTTGTTACTATCCCTGTTAAACCTGGTAGAAACTTAGCGATTATTATCGAAGTTGCTGCTATGAACCAGCGTCAGAAGAAGATGGGATACAACGGAGCAAGAGAACTTCTTCAAAACTTAGGTATGGATATCAGTCCTGATGATATCGGAAGAAAGAAAATTGATACTAACTGGTGATAAAATGAATATTATTGCTGATTTACACACTCATACTATCGCGTCCACTCACGCATATTCGACTGCCGCTGAAATGATTAAAGCTGCTGCTGATAAGAATTTTTATGCAATAGCACTTACTGATCATGGTAAAGCGATGCCTGGAGCACCTGGACCATACTACTTTGAGAGTTTGCCTATTATTCCTAAAGAATTTTTAGGAGTCAGAGTCTTAAAAGGTATGGAAGCCAACATCATTGATTATGATGGGAAACTTGATTGCGATGATAGATTACTTAGTTCACTTGAATGGATAGTTGCTTCTATGCACACTATCGCTTTGTTTGAGAAACCGAGCATCGAAAAGTGTACTAATGCTTATTTGAAAATGTGTGATAATCCGAATGTTCATGTTTTGGGACATTCGGGATCTGAGTACTTTGAGTACGATTACGAAACAGTTATTCGCAGATGTGCTCAGACATCAACACTAGTAGAGATTAATAACGCATCTTTCGGATTTAGAAAAGGAAGTGAAGAACGATGCAAAAAAATCGCTCTTTTATGCAAAAAACACGATGCGAGAATCGTAGTTGACAGCGATGCACATTTTCTTACTAAAGTAGGAGATGTTCCTAAAGCACTTGATATGTTAAGAGAAATTGAATTTCCGAGTGAGCTCGTAGTTAACTCAAGTGTCGAAAACCTTAAAGAATATTTTATTGAGAAAAATATTGAGATATAATCGGAGGATTTATGTACGATCTTCAAATAATCAGAGATTTAGCTGAAAAAAGAGGCTTTTCATATATCGAAGGTGAGCCACTTTCTAAACACACTACCTTTAAAATTGGTGGAAAAGCTGAAATGTTTGTATCGGTTAATAACACCGAAGAACTTAAAGCTGTACTTATTGCATGTAAGGAAAACGATATTCCTTATTTTATACTGGGTAAAGGTAGCAACCTTCTCATTAGCGATCGCGGTATGAAAGGTGTAGTGCTCACATTAGAAGGGAAATTTAAAGAAATTTCCTTAAAAGAAAATACAATAACATCAGGAGCAGGTGTAAATCTTGCTAAATTATGCACTTTCGCTCTTAACAATTCACTTTCAGGTCATGAGTTTGCGTATGGAATCCCAGGCTCTGTGGGTGGTGCAGCTTATATGAATGCGGGAGCATACGGTGGAGAGATGAAGGACGTAGTGAAAAGCGTCACTCACATCACTACTGACGGAGACATCGTTACACTCAGTGCCGATGAACTTGATTTTTCATATCGTCACAGTGTTTATAAAACCACCGATGATATTATCATTTCGGTTACCGTTGAACTTAATGTCGATGATAGCGAAAACATAAAAGCTAAAATGGACGATTTTATGAATCGCCGTAAAACAAAGCAACCGCTAGATTATCCTAGCGCAGGCAGTGTGTTCAAGCGTCCAAAAGGAAACTACGCTGGAACACTTATTGAAAAATGCGGTCTCAAGGGAAAGACAATCGGTGGTGCTCAGGTTTCAGAGAAACATGCTGGATTTATTATCAACATTGGTTCAGCTACATGTGATGATGTACTTAATCTTATTAAGTTTGTACAGACTACCGTTATGGACGAAACCGGATATTACTTAGAACGAGAGATTATTCATATAGATTGATTTTTGGAGTATTTTATGGAATTTGTTATTATTACCGGACTTTCCGGAGCAGGTAAAACTTCCGCACTTCACGCTATGGAAGATATCGGATTTTATTGTGTGGATAATATCCCACCGTTACTTCTCGATACTTTCTATGACTTGTGCGAGAATTCAGCAGATAAACGTATGAAAAAGGTAGCAGTTGTTGCCGATATGCGTTCAGGCGATATGTTTAATGAGCTTGCTGATATTATTTCTAAATGTAAGTTATCAGGTAAGCGTTTTAAATTACTGTTTTTAGACACTAAGCCTGATACTCTCCTCATCAGA
>JAFVVB010000130.1 GCA_017502425.1 Ruminococcus sp.
AAATGTAAGAAAGAACGTTGAAGTTAGGGTCGTTGTTGATTTTGTTAGCGTAATCAGCATATGTGTTGTTGATAGAACCTGAATTAGGAACACCGCCACCACCAGTGAATGAGAAGTTGATCTTAGAATCAAATCCACCGCTTGTGAAGTAGCTGTCTTTGTTTACACCTGAGCCGTAATCTTCAGCTGTCATCCAGAAATCATCAGTCCATGAAGCAGCAGCAACTTTGCCCTTGTTAGCAGTTCTCCATTCTTTGAGAGCCTTTGTACACTCGTCAGAAAGAGCTTTCCATGAAGCAAGCTCAACGTGCTTAGCAGTATCACATCTGAAACCGTCAACACCATATTCTCTTACCCACTCAGAGAGCCAGTAAACAAGGTGGTTTCTAACAGTTCTTGAGTTACCTGTTTTGCTAAACCAAGCGTTAAGTTCGTTCATTTCAGTAGTTTTTCTGCCTTCTTTCTGCCACTTGTTCTGTAAGAAAGTTGGAACAGAAACTGATGCGCTTGATCCTGTTAAGAAGTCAGGGAGGTCACCGCCGGCTGACTTAGTTAAGTCGTCGCCACCAAATGGTGTATGGCCTGCGATACCACATCTTAGCCACTGAGGACCCCACCATTTAGCCCAGCTAGGTGCTGAAGCAGATGAGTTGTAGTCGATAGAACGGTGATAGTTAGCGTTTGATTTCCAGTTGTAGTACTGGTCTAAAGCGTAGTCAACACCGCCGTAGCTTGACATAAATGAACCGAAACCATACTCGTTCATATCGTAGATTGTGTTGTAACCAGGGTGGTTCATAACGATATCAAGTACGATACGGATGCCATGATCGTGGGCTGTGTCAACCATCTGTTTGAACTCCTGAGCAGTACCGAAGTTAGCGTCGGTCTGAGTGTAGTCCATAGCGTAGTAGCCGTGGTAAGCGTAGTGCTTGACTGAGTTTGACTTACCTTCGTTAACGATAACATAACCGTGAATCTGCTCGTAAGGAGCTGAAATCCAAAGCGCGTTAACGCCGAGGTCATCAAAGTAACCTTCGTTGATTTTGTTAGTGATACCCTTAAAGTCACCGCCGTGGAATGTTGCTACGTCAGAGTTTAACATTGAGTTAGTAACAACAGAGCCGTTTCTGTCGATAAGACGGTTATAAGAGTGGTCATTAGCGGTGTTGCCATTTGAGAAACGGTCAGTAAGCAGGAAATAAACAGAAGCGTTATCCCATGAGAAACTGTCCGCGCTGGTAACAGCACCGGTCTGTGTGTCATCAGTCTCAGCAGCAAAAGTCTGAGCAGTTGCAACGATAGTGAGCATTGAAACAACCATCAGAATGCTTAGCAAAAGACTGAGAGTTCTTTTGAAGTTTTTCACATCAATCTTCCTTTCTTTGAGTATAAAAAATTGTCCCTTTTGGGCACGGAAATACCCTAGCTTAATTATATAAGTTTTTACATAGATATTAAATGCATATTATTAACAAAAATAAGTGTGAAATAATGTGCACTTTTACTTTAATAGCAGGTAAAACCAGATGGTAAGATTATATTACCATGAACACTTTCGTCATTGTGCATAATTAAGTAGCGGATTTGTTGTGCACAATAACGACGGCGTATTACAAAGCTAACAAATTAAAAGTCAGTGAAATGTTGATTATGCCGTTGTTTTGTGCACTTGTATCAAAAATAAAGCGTTTGCTTTGTGACATATATCTGCGTTATTTAGTGAGTTTTTAATGAAAAATTCCAGTATTTTTTGGTGCATCAGCTCTCATATTCTCGTTGACAAAATATACAGTTGATACTATAATTTATTTGACGAAGTTTGAACTTTTTATAAGTTAAGATTGGGGGTAGAAAGTTGGACAGAAAAACCATTGTGTCCCTTAGAAATATCTTCTTTGACTACGGAAATGAAGTCATACTAAACGGTATTAACCTTGATATTTATGACAAGGAGTTTATTACGCTTTTAGGTCCGTCGGGTTGCGGTAAAACCACTACGCTGAGAATTATCGGCGGTTTTATTGATCCGAAAAGCGGAGATGTGTTCTTTGACGATGAACGTATCAACGATATTCCGCCGCATAAGCGTAACGTTAATACTGTTTTCCAGAAGTATGCTTTGTTTCCGCATCTTAATGTTTACGATAATATCGCTTTTGGACTTCGACTCAAAAAGATGTCAAAGCGTGAAATAGAGAATAAAGTAAAGCATATGCTTGCTATCGTTGACCTCAAAGGTTATGAAAAGCGAAAAATCAATAACCTTTCTGGTGGTCAGCAGCAGCGAGTTGCCATAGCACGTGCGCTTGTGTGCGACCCGGATGTTGTGTTACTTGATGAACCGCTTGGAGCACTTGATTTGAAACTTCGCAAGGATATGCAAATTGAACTAAAGCAGATTCAGCAGAAAACTAAAAAGACTTTTGTATATGTAACCCACGATCAGGAAGAAGCACTCACTATGAGTGATCGTGTTGTTGTAATGAATAACGGCTCTATCGCTCAAATTGGTACACCTACTGATATATATAACGAGCCTGCTAATGCTTTCGTAGCTGACTTTATAGGTGAAGCTAATATAATCAACGGCACCATGATAGATGATTGTCGTGTCAGAATCATAGGTCAGGAAGTAACATGCGTTGATAAAGGCTTTGGTAAAAACACTCCTGTTGATGTTGTTATCCGTCCTGAGGATATCAGCGTGGTAGCGCCTGAACACAGCACACTCGTAGGTGTTGTTGAAGACGTTGTATTTAAAGGTGTTCACTATGAAATGAGTGTTAAATGTAATAAATGTCAGTGGATTATTCATTCTACTGTTGCTCAGAAAATCGGCTCGACTATCGGTATGTCGGTAGATCCATTTAATATCCATATTATGCCGAAAATGTTCTTCTTGCCTAATAACGAGATTTTTACCACTGTTTTATATAGTGATGCAGATGCTAATACAAGTACTATTTCGATTGAGGGTAACGAGATTGAAATACCTGAATGTTACTATGAAGAAGGCACTAAACTGCACATTATTTTACCGCCTGACGGACTTCATATTGCAGGCGACGGTGTAGGCGATTTAGACGAGGTGTATATTGAATCAGTCATCTGGAAAGGTGAGCATAACGAGATTATTCTCGAATCTGACGAGAGAAAATGGCTTATGCAAAGTGACCAGGATGAGCAGGTTGCTACATATGCACCGATTAGTTTTGATTTCTCAAAAGCTACTATATATGTAGTTGAGGGGGAAGGAGAAGCTGATGAAGACTAAAAAGACAGCATACCCGTATCTTTTATGGATGCTGCTTTTTACTATCGTTCCGATAGCGATGGTTATCTACTATGCCTTTACTGATGAAAAAGGTAATTTTACATTCGAGATGTTCGTCAGCGCTGCTGACTATTCTCAGGTGTTTTTATATTCTTTGTGGATAGCACTCATTTCGACATTTATATGTCTTGTGCTGGCTTATCCGCTTAGTTTTATGATTTCAAGATGTGATGAGCATAAACAGAGTATGATTATTATGTTCATTATGGTTCCAATGTGGATGAACTTTTTGCTTCGTATTTATGCGTGGGTTCTTATTCTGCAAAACTACGGACCACTTGATACTATGCTTAACTTTATCGGCATTGATATTACACTTATTGGTAACTCGGGTGCTACCATACTCGGTATGGTGTATGAGTTTTTACCATTTATGATTTTACCTATTCATACAGTAATGAGTAAGATAGATAATTCGCTCATAGAAGCAGCACAGGATTTGGGAGCAAACAAATTTTATGTGTTCAAAAATGTAATATTTCCACTTTCCGTACCGGGAATTATTTCTGGTA
>JAFVVB010000131.1 GCA_017502425.1 Ruminococcus sp.
ATTAGCAATTCTTGATTCCAGTTCAAGAATAGAAGAAGCACAAGTCATATCAGTAACACGTGCGTCTGCTGATTTAGCAGAAAGAGAAGCAATAGTAGCAGAGAGCTGCTGTAACTGCTCACTACTTCTGCTGGAATCTGTATTAATATTGTTTAATTCATCAGCGATATTATCATATTCAACCTGCAAAGATGAAATATCGTTATCAAACTCAACGATTTCTTTTTCCTTTTTTTCGATTTCCTGCTGAATATCGATATTTGAATTTTTCGCTTTTTCTATTTCACCTTTAATACGCTCGATACTCTCATTATTATGTAAAATATCGTTCTGAGCAACAGATACAGTTGATTTATGGAAGCTTATCTCTCCCTCACTCTGAGTAATGCTCTGACGAATTTCCTCAATCTTACTGAGTAAAGAACCGTTCTGGATATAAATCTCTTCGGTTTCTTTAGCTATACGTTCAAGCTCATTTTCTGCTTCTTCGTACTGGTTTTTAGATATAGCTATTTTATCCTCGTGCTCTTTTAATACAGCAGAAGACTTATCAAGAGTATCTAACCATAATGCTATTTCTAGTCCACGCTTTTCGCCTGCATACTCTAAGAAAGCTTCTGCTTTTTTTGCCTGAGTCTGAAGTGGTCCGATACGATCATCAAGTTCAGTAACTATATCACGAAGTCTAACAAGATTATCTTCAGTATGAACCAACTTGCGTTCAGCTTCGTTTTTTCTGTATCTATAACGTGAAATTCCGGCAGCTTCCTCAAAAATCTCACGTCTGTCTTCGCTTTTAGATGCAACAATAGAGTCAATTTTACCCTGGCTAATCATAGAATAGCCATCACGACCCAAACCAGTATCCATAAATAGTTCATGAATATCTTTAAGTCTTACGGAAGCTTTATTAATGAGATACTCACTATCGCCACTTCTGTAATATCTACGTGTAACCGCAACATCATCACCATTAAAAGGCAAAAGACGATCTTTATTATCGATAGTTAAAGTTACCTCAGCATACCCCTGACGTTTTCTGGTATCAGTTCCGTTAAAAACTACGTCTTCCATTTTAGAACAACGGAGAGATTTTGGAGCCTGTTCACCTAAAACCCAGCGGATTGCATCACTGATATTACTCTTACCGGAACCGTTAGGTCCAACAACAGAAGTAATACCTCTATCAAAAGTTAATTTAGTTTTATCAGGAAAGGTTTTAAATCCTTGTAGCTCAAGTGATTTTAAGAGCATAATTAACCCCTTTTTTATTTCAAGATTAATTCCATTTCTTCAACAGAATCATCCTGAATAATATTAACATTATATCCTAACTCATGAAGTCTTAATATATTAGACCTCTTATTCCCAATCATTTTAGATACACAACGAGGAGATACATATATATCATACTCATCGCGTTTTTTGCTACTTTCAAGTACAGAAAGTGCCTTATTCAGTAATATTTTACTCTCGCATAATTCTTTAAAAGAAGGATGATACGGACCTGCAACCATTGAAGATTCGAGACTTTCGCTATGGTGAAGCCCGAGTCTGATGACAGAAATATCATTATCATAAAACATAGTGAGTAAATCTGAACACAAATCAACAGCTTCACTCAGTGTCTGCGGTGTATATTCATCATTAGTCAAAAGTTGATGTAATTTAGTATCTGCGATAACAATAGTTGGATATATCCTGACAGTATCAGGTTCTAATTTTATAAATTCCTCAGCTGTTTTTAAATCAGTTGAAGAACTACTTTTATATAAACCCGTCATCATCTGAAGACCCAGAGAAAAACCGTGCATTTTTATAAGCTTAGACGCATTTATAATATCATTTCTACTATGTCCACGATTATTAGCACAAAGCACAGCATCGTCCATTGACTGAGCACCAAGCTCAATAGATGTAACTTTATATGTTTTAAGTAATTCTAATATATCATCATCGATATAGTCAGGTCGAGTAGAAATTCTGATACCCTTAAATCTATCAATATATTCGGTAGTAGCGTCAAGTAAACTGATCATATATTCACTATCAATAGCAGTAAAACTACCACCAAAAAATGCAATTTCAGCATTTGATGTATCATCACCTAAAAAGCAGATAGCATCCTTAATAGTACTTTGCACATCTTCTTTAGTTGGTTGATAAACCTGTCCAGTTATACTACATTGATTGCAAAAACTACACTGGTGTGGGCAACCGTTGTGCGGAACAAAGATAGCAACATTTGAGTGTTTAATAACCCATCAACTCCAGTGCTTCTCTGGCAGCTTGCTGTTCTGCTTCTTTTTTACTTTTTCCACCACCACGACCGATAACATTACTGTTAAGATGAACTTCAACTTTAAAATGTTTATCATGGTCAGGACCAGTGGAAGACACCAGAATATACTCAAGTTTCTCTCCTGGATTCTTCTGAATAATTTCCTGAAGAGAAGTCTTGTAGTCTTTGAATGAAATTGATTTCCTTTCTTCAATTTCAGGAACAACAAATCGAAGGATATGTTTTTTAGCAGGTTCAATGCCACCATCTAAATAAATAGCAGCAATAACCGCTTCAAACGCATCGGCAAGTATAGACGCTCTCTGAGCACCACCGTTTCTTTTTTCACCATGACTCAAAAGTAAATACTTGCCCAAATTAAGCTTTTTAGCAAATTTATGTAAACTCTTTTCACACACTAAAGATGCCCTGAGTTTAGTCAATTCTCCTTCAGGTAACTTCGGACAGTTTGCGAAAATATAGTCAGACACAACAATAGACAGTACAGCATCGCCGAGAAACTCAAGGCGCTCGTTACAATTGATCTTCTTGTGCTGTTCATTAGCGTATGAAGAATGTGTCAAAGCTTCCTTTAACAGCGCACAATTATTAAATTTGTATCCAATAATTACCTGTAACTCTTCCATCGGAAAATTATTCTCCCTCGTTATACTCTTTTAATGCAGCAGAAATCTCTTCAACCACATTGTTTTCAACATACTCTTTAGTAAGTCTGATAGCATTTTTGAAAGTTTTAGCTTTTGCACTACCATGTGCTTTAAACACAGGTTTACAACAACCTATAATCGGTGCTCCACCATACTCGTTATAGTCGATGGATTTTTTCATTTCCTTTAAGTCAGAGTAAACCATAGCAGCAGCAAGCTTAGTTTTTAAATTCTTATTAAAGACACCCTTGATTTTACTCATAAGAGCAGACGCTACGCCCTCAAATGTCTTGAGAATAAGGTTACCAGTAAAACCGTCACTGACACATACTTCGCATCCGCCGATAGCGACATCTCTACCCTCGATATTACCGACAAAATTCAGGTTAGATTTTTCAAGCAATTCATATGTTTTAAGTTGTAGCTCCCCACCTTTGTGTGGCTCAGTACCAACATTAGCAAGTCCTACTCTAGGGTTCTTAATACCCATAACCTTTTCCATATAGATTGAACCCATAACAGCAAACTGCATAAGCATCTGTGGTTTACACTCAACGTTAGCACCACAATCGATGAGCATCATATTGCCTTCTAAAGTCGGTATAACCGGTGCAAATCCAGGTCTTTTAATTCCTTTGATTCGCTTAACAATAAGTGTAGCACCAACGCACACAGCGCCACTATTACCAGCTGATACAAAGGCGTCACCTTTACCATCTTTAAGAAGTTGTAAACCAACAGCCATAGAGCTATCTTTTTTAGATTTAACTACTTCTGTGCCTGCCTCGTTCTGCGAAATAACAGAATCAGCGTGCACAACAGTAATTCCATCAATATTAATGTCGTTTTCTAAGGAAACTTTTTTGATAATTTCTTCATTTCCGACTAATGTGATATCAACACCAAATTCATTTTTAGCGTCAACAGAACCCTTAATTATCTCAAGTGGAGCATTATCTCCACCAAAAGCATCTATAATTATATTCATACTTTCCTCATCCAAATCTATAAATTATATTCATTAATAAATGCATCTAATGAATCTAAAGAGCGCTGTGCATACATAGCGCCTCTTAATTTTTTATCACGGGGTCTATCTTCAAGAGGTGGTAATACACCTAAATTAGCACCCATAGGTTGGAAATCTTTTACACTTTCATCGCTTATATACCTTGAAAGTGAGCCCATCATAGTGAATTCAGGCAAAACAACAGTAGTCTTTCCGCTAGCAACCATATAAGCGTTAATTCCAGCGATAAGTCCCGATGAAGCAGACTCCATATACCCCTCTACTCCTGTTATCTGACCAGCAAAGAAAATATTTTTATTTTCTTTCAAAGAAAAATCAGCATTCAGAAGTTTCGGAGAATCAATGAATGTATTTCTATGCATAACACCATAGCGTAAAAACTCTGCGTTTTTAAGGGCAGGTATAAGACCAAAAACCCTTTTTTGCTCATAAAATTTAAGGTTAGTCTGGAAACCAACGAGATTGTACATCTCACCTATTGCATTTTCTTTTCTAAGCTGTAAAACCGCCCACGGTCTATGCCCTGTTTTAGGGTCTCTAAGCCCAACAGGTTTCATTGGACCGAATCTTATAGTATCAACACCACGCTGTGCTAAAACCTCAATCGGCATACACCCTTCATAAACCTTAGGGTCTCTGACATCAAAATCATGTACTGGTGCGCGTTCCGCATTCACAAGAGCATCGTAAAACACTTCATATTCAGCCTTATTCATCGGACAGTTCAGGTAATCATCACCATCACCTTTACCGTAACGTGACTCAAAAAAAGCGTTATCCATATCAACGCTATCAGCACTAACGATAGGTGCAGCAGCATCGAAAAAAGAAAGATGTTCACCAAATCTCTGCTTTATATGCTCTGACAGTCCTTCTGAAGTAAGAGGACCCGTAGCGATAACAGAAATTTCATCATCAGGTATAGAAGTAACTTCCTTACTAATAAACTCGATATTTTCATGAGATTTAATATACTCTGTCACAAGACTCGAAAAGTCTTCTCTATCAACAGCTAGCGCACCACCAGCCGGTACTTCGCACTTATCAGCACAGCTGACTAGCAAAGAATCGAGGTGTCTCATTTCTTCCTTCAGAAGTCCAGCCGCTGACTCAACTCTTTTTGCTTTGAGCGAGTTAGAACACACTAGTTCAGCAAGTTTATCGCTACTATGCGCCAAAGATTTTTTTTGCGGTTTCATATCATATAGTTTTACTTTTACCCCGCGTTTTGCGAGCTGATAAGCCGCCTCACAACCTGCAAGACCGGCACCAAAGACATTAACAGTCATTATTGCTTATATCCACAACCCTCTTTCTGACAGAAGAGCGCTGCTTTTTTACCTTTCTTTTTATAGAGAATATCTCCACACTGTGGACATTTTTCAGTTGAAGGTTCATACCATGATACGAAATCGCAATCAGGATAATTGCTGCATCCGTAGAATACTTTTCCTTTTTTAGTACGTTTGATAATTACATTACCTTCGCACTTAGGACAAGTAGTTCCTGCTTCTTCAACGTATTTCTTAACGTTTTTACATTCAGGGTAACCAGGGCAAGCGATAAACTTACCGTATCTACCAACTTTAACAACCATCTTTTTACCGCATTTTTCGCACACGATATCGGTCTCGTCTTCTTTAAGCTGGAGTTTAACACCCTGCATATCTGTTTTAGCTTTTTTGAGTGTTTTATCAAAATCAACATAGAATTGATCAAGCAGATTAACCCACTCAACTTTACCGCTCTCAACAGTATCTAAATCCTGCTCCATCTGAGCAGTAAATTTA
>JAFVVB010000132.1 GCA_017502425.1 Ruminococcus sp.
GAGCGCTATCGCTCCCGCAGCAACCGACCCGATGTCGTATCTGGTAGTGATAACCGAGCTATCGTAAAGCTCGTAATATCCGCTGTCTTTACCTATGAAAACTTTAGTGCCTTTAACATTTTCGTTCAAAAGCGAGGAAACATTTTCGCTGTTATTCAAAAACTTCAGCACGTTTCTCGCATTTGCCATATCGTATTCAGGTAAAAACAACAGGTTAGTTGAACCACTCACCATCACGGAAGTCTGCATAGCCTGTTTAGCTGAATCCATAACAGCTAACAATACGTCAGGCATAAACAGTGATAACTCACCAAACGCCGCCGCCACCGTCTGCAAAAACGCCTGATTGATTTCTTTGAGCGGTAGTCCGACGAAGTAATCGTTAATAGCTTTATCGAACATGCTCACAATCTGAGGCGTCAGTACAAAGTCACATCTAAACAGTCGGTTTTTGACCATACCGTTTGATGTAATCAGCACCGCCATACAAGTGTGACGTCCCGTGATAACGAAACGGATTTTATGCACTCGTGCATCTATGGTACTAGGAGTAGTCGCAACCGCCGCCATGGACGAAAGTTCTGATAAAACCTGTGCACATTTGCTCAGTATCTTCTCGGGTGCCTGGGCACCGCTTTGGATAACACGTCTGATGTGTTCTTTAATTCTGTCATCAAGGGGTACCGGCTTTACAAGATGGTCAACATAGTATCTGTATCCCTTATGAGTAGGAATTCTTCCTGCCGAGGTATGTGGCTGAAGAAGATAACCTCTGTTGACTAAATCATATAGTTCGTTACGCACGGTAGCTGATGAAACATCGAGCTGTGCCTGCTGTAACAGTGCCTTTGAACCGATAGGTTCACCCTGCTCAATATAGCCCTCAATGAGCGTGCCGAGGATTTTTTGCTTACGCTGTGTCAGTTCCACATATCTCACCTCGCTTCGTTTTAGCACTCGGTGCATCAGAGTGCTAACTCTATACTATAATGTAGCAGAAACCCACCGCAAAGTCAACCTATATTTTGGTAAACAATTTGTGAACGATGGTAAGAATATCCATACAATCTGCACAAATATAGCGAAAAACCACGGTTTTATGCCATTTTCATAAGGCATTAAAGATAAATAGTCAAAGCCAAACTAATTTGACACTACGATGTATTACATATATAATATAGATGATTTTCAAATATAATAATCAGTATCGGAGGTTTTTATGCTTCTTACTATTATCACGGTTTTAGTATGTTTTCTGGCTGCTATCATTATGTTTTCATCATATTTCCGTAAAATGACGCTTTTGCGTCCGCTGGCTATCTACCTGATATTTGAGGGTTGTGCCACTATGCTCACTTATATTCTTTCACAGCTTAGTCCCGTCAGTACAGTAGGTGATATTGTTCAACAGATAGGAACGATAGTTATTGTTGTTTACTATATTTTCATACTGCTGATGACTAAATCAAAATCTAACCGAAAAAAGAGAAACGGAGATAAATAATGGACGCATACACAGGATATATCTACTCAGCTGTATGGTTAATAATAGCCGTATACTTATTTTTTACTGCTATAAAGCACAGCAGATTCTTCTTTTTCCTCTCAGGATTCTTCCTTTATTTATCTGGATGGTATCTTTTAGACGAAATACTCACTGACGTCGATATGTTCAGCGGTGTATATAATCTCATTTTCAGAGGAGTAGCCGTAGTTGTACTTATAGTTTGCACAGTAGTTTACGTAAGATATAAGAGGGATATCGCTGAACGTGACGGCGAAAACACTCACAAATAATCAGTAATTTATTAAACCGCGTAAATCCTTTTGTGTATATCGTGGTTTTATAACACAATATCTTGTGATTGACCTGAATTCATCACATTTTTATTTAAATTTTTCTGCTTTATTTTTTCAAAACACTTGCATTTTTTACTCAATAATGTTAATATACGTCTATATGACCGTAAATTAAGGAGGTGGGACAATGCCAAATATTAAATCAGCAAAGAAGCGCGTTAAGGTTATCGCTACTAAAACAGCTCAGAACAAAGCTACTAAAAGTGCACTTAAGACAGCTGTAAAGAAAGCATACGTTGCTCTGGATACCAACGCTGACAACAAGGCTGAGGCAGTTCGTCTTGCTATCAAGAAGATTGACAAGGCTGCAGCAAAGGGCCTTATGCACAAGAACACTGCTGCTAGAAGCAAGGCTTCTCTCATGAAGAGACTCAACGCATCAGCATAATATCGTAGATGACGACCTTAAAAGCAGAGCGCACGCCCTGCTTTTTTTGTTTATATTAAGCGCCGAGTGTTCGAGCCTTTTAAATCTCAATGTGATCGAAGTCACGAGATAGAAAATCAAAGAGTGAATATATTCTTTGATTTATCTCGTTACTGAGGAACAGTAGAGATTTAAAAGAGATGCGAGAACATACGAGGCGTGATATTTAAGCGCCGAGGTGAACAGCCCTCGAGAAAACGACATACGAGTCGGGACTACCCATAGCACACAGAGTGTGCGACGGGTGGTTAGACGAGTAGGAGTTTTTCCGAGGAGAAGCGGAGCACAACGAGGCGTGATATCGTCCTCTCCCCTAAATCATAGATTTCGGGGACCCCGAATTTCGCCGAGGCTCGGAGCCTTTCGATTTTTAATGTGAGCGATAATGTGATTATCTTTTCGTAGGGGACGGCAACCCTGACGTCCCGCGTGCGTAAGCACCAAATAAATCGTAAGGGACGGCGACCGCGTCGTCACAAAACCTGTCGATTTCGATTATGCTATC
>JAFVVB010000133.1 GCA_017502425.1 Ruminococcus sp.
GGAAGCCCAGATCACGGGTTAAGTTAAATAGGAGGAAACCAGTATGAAACAGCTGATGCTGGGCAACGAAGCCGTTGCCCGTGGCCTTTATGAAGCCGGATGCATGTTCGTATCCAGCTACCCCGGTACTCCCAGTACCGAAATCACCGAAGCCATCGCAAAATACAACGAAGTCTACGCTGAATGGGCCCCCAATGAAAAGGTGGCCATGGAAGCTGCCTTCGGCGCTTCTCTGGCAGGCCGCCGGAGCTTCTGCGCCATGAAGCATGTGGGCCTGAATGTGGCAGCCGATCCCCTGTTTACCATTTCCTACACCGGCATCAACGCCGGTATGGTCATCGGCGTGGCAGATGATGCCGGCATGCATTCTTCTCAGAACGAGCAGGATTCCCGTCATTATGCTATCGCATCAAAGATTCCTATGCTTGAGCCTGCTGATTCTCAGGAAGCGTACGATTTTGCTAAATCTGCTTTTGAATTATCTGAAAAATACGACACTCCTGTACTTCTGAGAATGTGTACACGTATCGCTCACAGCCAGTCTGTTGTTGAATTTTCTGAGAAAATTCCTGCTGTACTGAAAGATTACGAGAAAACTCCTCAGAAATATATTATGATGCCTGGTAACGCTATCAAGCGTCATCCTTTCGTCGAAGAAAGAACCGAAAAACTCACTTGCTTTGCTGAGGATTGTATGTATAATAGCGTTGAGTATAACTCTGATGAAATCGGTATTATCACTTCTGGATGTTCATACCTTTATGTGAAAGAGGTTATGGGAGATAGCGCAAGCATATTAAAAATCGGTATGCCTAATCCTCTACCTGTTGAGCTCATTAAAGAGTTTGCATCAAAAGTGAAGAAACTTTATGTAATTGAAGAGCTAGATCCTATCATCGAAAACCATGTGAAAGCGTTAGGTATTAAGGTTATCGGTAAAGAGAAATTCTCTATCTTAGGAGAATTTTCTCAGGAGACTATCGCTAAAGCTTTTGATAAATTTGATAAAGAAGGCGTTAGTGCTGACTCAGAAATTCCTATGCGCCCGCCTATGATGTGTGCTGGTTGTCCTCATAGAGGTATGTTCTACACACTTTCTAAGAACAAGATTACTGTTCATGGTGATATCGGATGCTATACTTTAGGTGCAGTAGCTCCTCTTAATGCACTTGATTCTACACTTTGTATGGGTGCTTCTATTTCAGGTCTCCACGGTTTTAATGCCGCAAGAGGCGAGGATGCTGAGAAAAAGAGCGTTGCTGTTATCGGTGACTCTACTTTTATGCATTCAGGTATGACAGGTTTAGTAAACGTAGCTTATAACGCTACTAATTCTACTGTTATTATTCTTGATAACTCTATCACAGGTATGACTGGCCACCAGCAGAACCCAACTACCGGATATAATATCAAAGGTGACCCTGCTGCTAAGGTTGATTTAGAAGCATTATGTAAAGCTCTTGGAATTAACAGAGTAAGAGTGGTAGATCCATACGATCTTAAAGCTTGTGAAACAGCTGTGAAAGAAGAACTTTCAGTGGCTGAGCCGTCAGTTATCATTTCTCGTCGTCCATGTGTTCTTTTAAAGAGCGTTAAAACACAGCCATCGCTGAATGTGGACGCCGATAAATGTAAATCATGTAAGCGTTGTATGGGCCTTGGTTGTCCTGCTATCAGCATGAAAGACGGTAAAGCTAAAATTGATAATACATTGTGCGTAGGTTGTGGTGTATGTAAACAACTTTGCGCTTTTGACGCTATTGTTTAAGGAGATATGATTATGAATAAAAAGAGCATTATGATTGTTGGTGTTGGTGGACAGGGTAGTTTGCTCGCATCTAAACTCTTAGGTAGACTCCTTATGGACGAGGGTTACGACGTAAAGGTATCTGAAGTGCATGGTATGAGTCAGCGTGGCGGTTCTGTTGTTACATACGTAAGATTCGGCGAGAAAGTATACTCACCGATTATTACTGAAGGTGAAGCTGATATCATCATTTCGTTTGAAAAGCTTGAGGCTGCACGTTATGCGAAATATCTCAAAAAAGACGGTCTTATTGTTGTTAATACTCAGCAGATTGACCCTATGCCTGTTATTATCGGTGCTGCAACATATCCTGAAGATGTACTTACTGAGCTTACTGATAAAGGGCTCAATGTTGAGGCACTTGATGCACTAACACTTGCAGTAGAAGCAGGTTCACCAAAAGCTGTAAATATTGTACTTATGGGTAAAGCTGCTAAGCAGTTTGATATTCCGTACGATAGCTGGATTAAGGCTATCGAAAATACAGTAGCCGAGAGATTTGTCGAAATGAATAAAAAGGCTTTTGATCTTGGTTACAACTACTAATGAATCCTTTCCGCATTGCGGATAATATATATTAAGAAGGCGATAAAATGCAAAATTACTATCAGAAAGAAATTGAAACAATGCCTGTTGAAGAAATCAAAAAGCTTCAATCGGAAAAACTCGTTAAACAGGTTAAACACGTGTACGAAAACGTTGCTTACTATCGTGCATTGATGGATGAAAAAGGTGTAACTCCTGATGATATCAATGGTATCGAGGATTTACATAAGCTTCCATTCTTAACTAAAGCGGATTTACGAGATGCTTATCCATACGGTTTGCTTGCTAAACCACTCGAGGATTGCGTTCGTATTCAGTCAACTTCTGGTACAACGGGTAGACGTGTCGTAGCTTTCTATACACAAAATGACATTGATTTGTGGGAAGATTGTTGTGCTCGTGCTATCGTAGCGGCAGGTGGTACTAAAGAAGATGTGTGTCAGGTAGCTTACGGTTACGGTTTGTTTACTGGTGGTCCTGGTCTTAACGGCGGTTCACATAAAGTAGGTTGTTTAACACTTCCTATGTCATCGGGTAATACTGAACGACAGATTCAGTTTATGAATGACTTAAACGCTACTATTCTTTGCTGTACACCTTCTTATGCAGCTTATATCGGAGAAACTCTTCAGGAAAAAGGAATGGGTCCTGATGATATCCCACTTAAAGCAGGTATTTTCGGAGCTGAGCCATGGACAGAAGAAATGCGCAGAGGTATCGAAAATACTCTAGGTATCAAAGCTTACGATATTTATGGTCTTACTGAAACTTCAGGTCCTGGTGTTTCGTTTGAATGTAGCGAGCAGTCTGGTATGCATATCAACGAAGATCACTTTTTAGCTGAAATTATTGACCCGGATACTGGTGAAGTATTACCTGAAGGTAGCAAAGGTGAACTTGTATTCACTTCGCTTGATAAAGAAGCGTTCCCACTTTTACGTTATCGTACACGTGACATCTGTGTGCTTTCACGTAAAAAATGCTCATGTGGTCGTACACTTATCAAAATGGCTAAACCTATGGGTAGAAGTGATGATATGCTCATTATCCGTGGCGTTAATGTATTTCCAAGCCAGATTGAAACTGTTCTTCTTAACGAAGGTTATCAGCCAAATTATCAGATTATCGTAGACCGTAAGGGTAATAATGATACCTTTGAAGTTAACGTTGAGATGAACGCTGAACAATTTACTGATACAGTAAGCGGTGTTACAGCTAAAGAAAAAGCATTAGCTAATGCTTTGAAAACAATGCTTGGTATCAATCCGTCAGTACATCTCGTTGCTCCTAAATCTATCGTTCGTAGTGAGGGTAAAGCAGTTCGAGTTATAGATAAACGTAAGTTACACGACTAAGAAAGGGGATAGGATAATGTCATTAAAACAGCTTAATATTTTTGTTGAAAATAAAAAAGGCGCTCTCGTTGAGATTACTGAAACATTAGCGTCACACGACGTTAACATCCGAGCTCTTTCTATCGCTGATACTGAGGAATTCGGTATTTTACGTCTTATTGTTAACGATAACGAAACAGCTTCTAAAATCCTTTCTGACAAGGATTATCTCATCAAGATTACTGAAGTAGTAGGTGTTAAAATCGGTGATGCTCCTGGTAAGCTTTCCACAGCGCTTGAGGTTTTAGATAAAGAGGATATTAACGTAGAATATCTTTATGCATTTATGTCAAGAACCGAGAAGCATGCATACGTTGTATTGCGTGTTGCTGATAACGATCACGCTGAAAAAGCGCTTGAAGCAGCAGGATATCATATGATTACCGATGCTGATATCAACAAACTTTAATTGATTTTTCAGAGCACCCTTTATGGGTGCTCTAACTTTTTTTATAAAATCGTAAAAAAATCTTGACTTTTTAGATTTTTGGGATATAATAGATAATGTTCGTTGCGGAATTGTGTAAGGGTAGCACAGCAGACTCTGACTCTGTATGTCTGGGTTCGAATCCTAGTTCCGCAGCCA
>JAFVVB010000134.1 GCA_017502425.1 Ruminococcus sp.
CAAGTGTCTTGGCGCATGTAAAAAGGCTATTGCGCGAGGCGGTATTATTCCTGCAGTAGCTAACGGCGCTAATGAGATTGCTAATAAATTGTTCAGAGAGGGGAAAATCAGTTTTCTCAATATTGGTGAATTAGTATCGGAAGCTGTGAATAGCTTTGAATTTAAAAAAGCATCATCGCTCGATGATGTTCTCGATGCTGATAATGCAGCACGGGAGTTTGTTTATAACAGTATTAAGTAATTGGAGATGATTTTATCACAACTGTTGCGTTAATTATTATTGCGGTTGTTTTATTTGAATTAATTATTTTCTTTCATGAGGGTGGACACTTTATTACCGCTAAAAAAAGTGGTGTAAAAGTAAATGAATTTGCTTTAGGTATGGGGCCTAAGCTGTTTTCTTTCAAAAAAGGCGAAACAGTTTACTCTTTAAGATTGTTTCCGATAGGTGGTTATTGTGCCATGGAGGGCGAAGACGAGGAAAGTGATAGCCCACGTGCCTTTAATAACGCTAAGATTTGGAAAAGAATGATTATAGTAGTAGCTGGTGCTTTCATGAATATAGTACTGGGTTTAGTACTTATGATGATTACACTATTACCACAGGATGCGTTCAGCTCAACTACTGTTTCTTCGTTCACACCTTATTCATTCACAGCGTCCACAGGACTTGAGAAAGGTGATAAAATTATTGAGTTCAATGATTACGCTATTAATACATCAACTGATTTTAGCTTTGCCATGTATACTATGCCACTTTCTGATGTTGATGGTACCACTATTGAGATATATAAGCAGGATTGTTTATATGAATTGCGTAATCATTGTATAACTGTTTCTGAAAATGCTAAAGATGAAGAAATCGATGCTTTAAACGAATTGTGGGACGAGGCCTTTAGTAAAATCATCGATTCAGATGATAAAGACAGCATATATAAATTAATGTGCGAATATATGGATAAGTTTTCTCAGTGTGTAAATACCGATAAACTAGAGTCTTATCCTGAAATTGAAATTAAAGAAACCAGAAAGCGTTTCCAGACTGATATGACTGTCATCAGAGACGGAAAAGAAGTTGTTTTAGAAGATGTTCAGTTTTTCACTTATAAAAACGGCGAAGACGGTGAGCCAACTCTTTCTATCGACTTTTACGTTGAACCTATCGAGAAAAATGTAGGTACAGTAATTTCCCAGACGTTTTCTCAGACTGTTTCCGTTGTGAGAATGGTATGGGGAAGTTTAGTCGGTATGGTTACTGGTCAGTTTGGTATTAACGAGGTATCGGGACCTGTCGGTCTTGCTTCTGCTATTACTGAAGTAGCGGGTGAGAGCCTTAAAGTCAGCTTTACTAACGCTGTTATGAGTATAGTATATGTCATGATGGTTATCACTGTTAATTTAGGTGTAGTAAATATGCTGCCGTTTCCTGCTCTTGATGGTGGACGATTTGTTATGCTTTTATTTGAAGCTATATTCAGACGTCGTGTGCCTGCTAAAATCGAGGGAATCATCAATGGTGCAGGACTTGTGCTACTTTTGCTGTTAATGGCAGTTATAACTTTTAAAGATATCTGGGTGCTTATATTCGGAGGATAATATGAGTAAAATTCAAGTTAAAGCCGGTAATGTTATTATTGGTAATGGTGCTGATGTCAGCATTCAGTCTATGATTAACAAACCTGCTGATGATATCAAGGGTACTGTTGAGCAGGCTATAAAACTCGAGCAGGCAGGCTGTGAGATTATTCGTGCTGCTATTCCTGATATGAATGCTGTACGACTTATTCCGGCTTTGAAAGAAGCTGTTTCTATGCCTGTGGTTGCAGACATTCATTTTGATTATAAATTAGCACTTGAAAGCGTTGCGGCTGGTGTTGATAAAATCCGCATTAATCCTGGTAATATCGGTGATGATTGTAGAGTAAAAGAAGTCGCTAAAGCGTGTAAAGCAAAAGAAATTCCTATTCGAATCGGCGTTAATTCAGGTTCTCTTGAAAAAGAGATTCTTAAAAAATACGGCCATCCAACCGCACAGGCACTTTGTGATAGTGCTTTATACCACGCTTCTTTACTTGAAAAATTTGATTTTTATGACATCGTTTTGTCTATGAAGAGCAGCGATGTCAAAACTATGGTCAAAGCCTATGAACTAGCCGATAGTAGCTGTGATTATCCTCTTCATTTGGGTGTTACTGAAGCAGGTACTAAACGTATGGGCATTATCAAGTCTTCTGCTGGTATCGGTTCACTTTTACTGCACGGAATAGGAGATACTATCCGTATTTCTTTGACGGCTGATCCTGTTGAAGAAATTTACGCCGCTAAGGATTTACTCAAAGCGCTGTCGATCAGAGACAGCGGCGTTACTTTCGTATCATGCCCTACATGTGGCAGAACTAAAATAGATCTCATTTCACTTGCGAATGAAGCCCAACATCGTCTGAAAGATTGCGATAAAAACATCAAAGTCGCTATTATGGGATGTGTAGTTAACGGTCCTGGTGAAGCAAAAGAAGCTGATATCGGAATCGCAGGTGGCGATAAAGAAGGGCTTGTGTTCAAAAAGGGCGAAGTATTATACAAAGTCCCTGAAGATAAGCTTATAGATGCTTTGATTGATGAAATAGAAAAGATGTAAATTGAAAGGTTTAAAATGAATAAGCTATCAGTATTGTTTGGTCAGTATCTGAGTGCACCGATAGTTGACACTATTGCTGACGCTAAGGTATATGACGTTAAAATCAATAAAGAAAAACGAATAATTGACATATACGCTGATTTTGATAAATTGGTTGATGCTGAAGATGTCTTCGCTACTCAAAGACTCATCAAGTCGTCATCAATACAGTTTTCATCAGTAGTTATTCATCCACGATATGATTCATCTTTATTTGATGTTTCGTATTTTCCTCAGTTAGTTGAGTTTTTAAAGGTTGATACGCCTAGTCTCAACGGCACATTGAATGAAGCTCAACTGTTTTGTAAAGGTAACGTTTTAACTGTAAAACTTGCTCACGGTGGTTTATCACTTCTTAACGCTAAGGATTTTAATTCTTTACTTCAGAATATTCTGAATAAGATGTTTTCACTTAGTTTCAGTATCGAGTATTCTGGTGTTACCGAGATTGACGGTGATTCTGATGAGTATATTGAGCAGATTTCAAACGTCGAAAAGAAGATAACCAGAGATAAGCTCGAGGAGCTCTCTCAGATGTTTGAATACGAGGAAAAAACTTCTGATAAATCAACCACTATGCCTAAAGCTATCGAGAAGCGAGTCGGTGAATACGCTCTTCCTCAGATTATTCCTGAGACTGTGAGACCACTTTACGGTAGAATTACTAAAGGTAAGATTTTACCTATTGAAAAAATCGCTTATGATACAGGTAGAGCTACTGTATGGGGTGATGTTTTCGCTCTTGAATGGAAAGATACCAAATCCGGTGATAAAAACATTATCACTTTCGATATTACTGATTATACAGGCTCTACTACTGTTAAAGTCTTTAATAATAAAAACGAGTGCAAAGTTCTCGAAAACATAAGAAAAGGTTCTACTATCATTTGTAGCGGTGACGTTGAATTTGATAAGTATGCAGGAGAATTAGTACTCAATGCTCGTTCTATCTCTACTGTTGATAAAGTCAAAGTAGGGGATAACGCTTTGAAAAAGCGTGTTGAACTACATCTTCACACTAATATGTCGCAGATGGACGGTGTCACAGATGCAGGTTCACTTGTTAAAAGAGCTGCTCAATGGGGACATTCTGCTGTTGCCATTACTGACCACGGTGTAGCACAGGCGTTTCCTGATGCTATGAACGCAGCTGAAGCAATTAATCGTGATGAAAATAAAATTAAAGTCATCTACGGAGTGGAAGCGTACTTTATGGACGATTTAGTAGAATCTGTCGATGGAGATAAGAACGTTTCCTTAGATGATACTTTTATTTGTTTTGATATAGAAACCACAGGACTTTCTGCTAAAACCGAGAAGATTACTGAAATAGGTGCGGTTAAAGTCTGCGCAGGTCAAGTTGTAGATACTTTCTCTACTTTTGTTAATCCTGAAAAACCTATTCCTGCTAAGATTGTTGAGCTAACTGGTATCACTGATGCTATGGTCAAAGATGCTCCTTCTCAGAGAGATGCTGTCAGAGCTTTCTTGGAGTTTTGTGGTGATAATGTGCTTGTTGCTCATAACGCACCATTCGATACTTCATTTATCAAAGTAGCATGTGCTGATATGGGTGTTGAGTATAACTACACATCCCTTGATACAGTTGCTATTTGCAGATCTATTCTTCCTGATATCAAGAATTGTAAATTAGATACTGTTGCATCATATTTGAGACTTGGTGACTTTAA
>JAFVVB010000135.1 GCA_017502425.1 Ruminococcus sp.
CGGTGCTTCCCGTGTACGTGACCTTTTTGAAACAGCTAAGAAGAATTCACCATGTATCATCTTTATTGACGAGATTGATGCAGTTGGTCGTCAGCGTGGTACAGGTCTCGGTGGTGGTCACGATGAACGTGAGCAGACACTCAACCAGTTACTCGTTGAAATGGATGGTTTCGGTGCTAACGAAGGTGTTATCATGATTGCGGCTACTAACCGTCCTGATATACTCGACCCTGCACTTTTACGTCCTGGTCGTTTTGACCGTCAGGTTATGGTTGGTTATCCTGATATTAACGGACGAGAGGCTATCTTGAAGGTTCATTCACGTGAAAAGCCTCTTTCTCCTGATGTTAACTTGAAAACCATCGCTAAAACCACAGCAGGTTTCACTGGTGCTGACCTTTCTAACCTTCTTAATGAAGCAGCACTTTTGTCTGCCCGTAAAAATAAAAAAGCTATCACTATGGCTGAAATAGAAGAGGCTACTATCAAAGTAGTTGTAGGTACTGAAAAGAAAAGCAGAGTTATGTCTGACCACGAGAAAAAGCTCACAGCTTATCACGAGGCAGGCCACGCTATCGCATTTTATGTGTGCGATACTCAGGACCCTGTACACCAGATTTCTATCATTCCACGTGGTATGGCTGGCGGTTATACTATGCCTCTTCCTACTGAAGACAGATCTTATCGTTCTAAAAACGAAATGCTCGAAGATATCATAGTGTGTCTCGGTGGTAGGGTAGCTGAAGCACTGGTGCTCAATGATATTTCAACAGGTGCTTCTAACGATATCGAAAAGCTGACTGCTACTGCACGTAATATGGTTATTAAGTATGGTATGTCTGATTCTTTAGGTCCTATCTGCTATGGTTCAGAATCTACCGAAGTATTTATTGGTAGAGATATGGGGCAGGTTAAGAATTTCTCTAACGAGACTGCTGCGAAAATCGACGCTGAAGTTCACGCTATCATTGCTGACGCGTATAAAAAGACTGAGGATATATTAAACGCTAATATGGATAAACTCCACGAAGTAGCAGGATTCCTCATCAAGCATGAAAAAATGAGTGGCGAAGTGTTTGAGCAGATTATGCATAACACTTACGTTGAACCGTCAGAAGAGAATGATCAGCCTGAAGACGAAAATTCAGAAGCAGATAATTCTACAAAAGAAATATAACCCGTGAATCGAGGCGGACTGATGTTCGCCTCGTTTTGGAATGAAAAATAGGCAGGTGAGTTATGTCATCAGATAAAATAGTAATAAAAGGTGCCAGAGAACATAACCTGAAAAATGTTGATGTTGAAATACCTCGTGATAAACTCGTAGTTATGACGGGACTTTCCGGTTCGGGAAAATCCTCTCTTGCGTTTGATACCATATATGCTGAGGGCCAACGTAGGTACGTTGAGAGTTTATCTTCGTACGCACGTATGTTTTTAGGTCAGATGGAAAAGCCGTCGGTCGATTCTATCGATGGTTTATCACCAGCTATATCTATCGATCAGAAAACTACATCTAAAAACCCTCGCTCTACCGTAGGTACGGTTACCGAGATTTACGATTATCTCCGTCTTTTGTATGCGAGAATCGGTGTTCCTCACTGTCCTGTGTGTGGTAAGAAAATCGAGCAGCAGACAGTTGATCAGATTACTGATAAGGTTATGGAATTTGAAGAGGGGACTAAAATCCAGATTTTAGCTCCTGTTATTAAAGGTAAAAAAGGTGAGCATAAAAAAGAATTCGATCGTGCCCGTAAATCTGGCTTTGCACGAGTCAGAGTAGACGGAATTATCTACGACTTATTTGAAAACATAGTTCTCGAAAAGAATAAAAAACACACAATTGAAATTATAGTAGACAGACTGGTAATCGGAAATGATATAACTTCCAGACTGGCTGACAGCATTGAAGTTGCATCAAAGCTATCATCAGGAACAGTAGTAGTTAATATACTAAACGGTGAAGATATCACTTTTTCGCTAAACTATGCGTGTCCAGAACATGGAGTAAGTGTTGACGAACTTACCCCAAGAATGTTCTCGTTTAATAATCCTTTCGGAGCATGTGAAAAATGTACCGGTTTAGGTGTGTTTTTACGTGTCGACCCTAAGCGTATAATTCCCGATAAGAATAAAAGCATATCACAGGGAGGCCTCAAAGGCTCAGGTTGGGCGCTGGAAGGTAATTCGATTGCTTTGATGTATCTGGAAGGATTAGCTAAAGCGTATGACTTTTCTCTTGATACTCCTATAAAGGATTTATCTGATGACGTTATCGATAAACTGCTTTACGGTACTAAAGGTGAACAAATAAAACTCGTCAGAAAAGGTATGTGGAAAGCAGGCGAGTTTTATAAAGACTTTGAAGGTATTATCCCTAATCTTGAAAGAAGATTCAAAGAAACCTCGAGTGCTTGGATAAAGGACGAAATCCAGAGCTTTATGACCGAAATTCCGTGTGATGAATGTGATGGAAAAAGACTTTCAAAAGTAAGTTTAGGCGTGACGGTTGGCGATATAAATATCTCGGATTTGTGTGAAAAATCAGTAGTAAACATTCTACGTTTTATGGATAGTCTTGAGCTTTCAGAGCGTGATATGATGATAGCTATGCCAATTTTGCAGGAGATTAATTCACGACTTAATTTCTTGAAAAGCGTCGGACTTGGGTATCTTACTTTATCCAGAAGTGCAGGTACACTTTCAGGTGGAGAAAGCCAGCGTATCAGACTTGCGACTCAGATAGGTAGCTCATTAATGGGTGTGCTGTATATTTTAGATGAGCCGAGTATAGGACTTCATCAAAGGGATAATTCAAAGCTTCTTGATACTTTGAAAAAACTCAGGGATATTGGAAACACAGTTATCGTGGTAGAACAGATGAAGATACTATGAAAGCTGCCGACCACATTATTGATATCGGACCGGGTGCAGGTGTGCACGGTGGTGAGATCGTGTGTACAGGCAATATTGATGAAATCAAAGCGTGTGAAGATTCTATCACCGGTCAGTATCTAAGCGGTGTGCGTTCCATTCCTGTTCCCAAAAAGCGCAGAAAAGGAAACGGAAACTTCCTCCAGATTAAAGGTGCTAAGCAGAATAATCTGAAAAACATCAACGTTAAAATTCCTTTAGGGAAATTTGTTTGTGTTACAGGTGTGTCGGGTTCAGGTAAATCATCACTGGTTAATGAGATACTGTATAAGTACCTTGCGGCACAGCTCAACAGAGCGAAAACAACACCGGGAGATTTCAAAGAAATAGTAGGTGTTGAGCATCTTGATAAAGTAATAGCTATTGACCAGAGCCCGATTGGTCGTACACCTCGTTCTAACCCTGCGACGTATACAGGCGTGTTTACTGATATCAGAGAGCTTTTTGCATCTACTCAGGATGCTAAAATGCGTGGATATAACGCAGGTCGTTTCAGCTTTAACGTAAAAGGTGGACGATGCGAAGCTTGTCAGGGTGACGGTATACTCAAAATAGAAATGCATTTCTTACCGGATATTTATGTTCCGTGTGAAGTATGTAAAGGTAAGAGGTATAATAGGGAAACGCTGGAAGTTAAGTACAAAGGCAAAACTATTTACGATGTACTTGAGATGACGGTTGAAGAAGGTCTTGAATTCTTTAAAAATATGCCTAAAATTGCTCGAAAGCTCCAGACGTTGTATGATGTCGGCCTCGGTTACATTAAAATCGGTCAGCCTGCTACTACGCTGTCAGGTGGTGAAGCTCAGCGAGTTAAACTTTCCACAGAGCTTTCTAAACGTTCAACAGGAAAAACGGTATATATACTTGATGAACCTACCACGGGACTTCATATCGCTGATGTTCATAAGCTTACCGATGTGTTACAGAAACTTGTTGACACGGGAAATACGGTGGTTGTAATTGAACATAATCTTGATTTAATTAAGACAGCTGATCATATTATTGATTTGGGTCCTGAAGGTGGAGATGAAGGCGGTATGGTCGTAGCAAGCGGTACACCACAGCAGGTTGCAAAGGTCGAAAAATCCTACACAGGTCAGTATCTAAAACCACTTTTAAAATAAAATTTAATAAATTTTTCGAAAAGTTGCATAGAAATATGCAACTTTTTTCATTTTAGTAGGGATTAGTGGAGGTGTAATTATGATTTTAATTAATTCGGGAAAAATGACTATTCCTGAAGAAGAGCGTTTCATCGGCTTTGCCGGAGACAATCTTCACTCTACTAAGCAGTTTTTGGTCAGCGGTGTTGCTGATGAAAATTGTATTTACAGATTGTACCTGACATTTGATGACGGTACAACCAACTACTTTGTACTCGACAGCAAAGTAGAAAAAGACTCGACAATACTTAACTGGACTATTTTAGAAGAACATATTTTTAAAAGCGGAATGGTAGAAGCCCAGATAAAATCAATCAGTGCTGATGGTGAAGTCTATCACACCTCCAGTGACTACTTTTTTGTGGCATATTCAGCCGAGCTTTTCGATGAATTCAAAGGCAATGAAAATGCTGAGTTTTTACGATATGAAAAAGAGCTGAATGAGCTTCTTAAAAAACTTGAAAGCGGCGCACATGATTGTGTGAAAGAAAACAGAACTATCGCTCGGTTACCGCTTAGCGATGACATCGAGGATGTAGAATTGATGAGAGCACTTTCAGTCTATCCGGTGTTCTTGACTGATGTAGGTCCCGAGGAGTTTAATATCAGCGGTATTGGTACTGGTCAGTTCAGATTGGTTCAAAGAAGCAATACCGATGATACCTGTACTTTGTATAATTACCGCGGTGTTGACGAAAACGGCAAAAATATCTGGCTGAAAGTAGCGTGCGATTCTGATGTGTCTGATGAGCAAATATCAGCAGCTGTTGATAAATATCTATCAAATAACCCTATTGGGGATACTGGTGCCGACGGTAAATCTGCGTATCAAATAGCACTTGATAATGGCTTTGAAGGAACAGAATTAGAATGGCTTGATAGTCTCAAAGGCGAAGACGGTGAAGATGGTATATCTCCTTCGATTACCGTGAGCAAAACTGACGGGGGTACTGTTTTAACTATTGTCTCAGATGCTGGAATACAAAAAACAACTATTCTTAATGGTGATGACGGAAATGATGGCACTTCGATTTCTATTGATAACATAAACGAAAGTGCAGACGACGATGGTAATAACATTATAACCTTCAGTGACGGGAATACTCTTTCGATTAAGAACGGTTCTAAAGGTTCGCAAGGCGAAAAAGGCGAAAAAGGCGACAAAGGTGATACAGGTGCTCAAGGTAAAGATGGTTCGTCTGCATCAATTACTGTCAGCGAAACTTCCACAGGATACAGGTTGTTGGTTTCTAACGAAGGTGGTTCAGGTGGAGCTAATGTTTCAC
This sequence comes from Ruminococcus sp., assembly GCA_017502425.1. Classification (GTDB taxonomy): domain Bacteria; phylum Bacillota; class Clostridia; order Oscillospirales; family Acutalibacteraceae; genus Ruminococcoides. The sequence continues at coordinate 5,387 of JAFVVB010000135.1, forward strand.
AGGTGTTTTTAAATCACGGCGAAAAAGGTGCTGACGGCTATACTCCGATAAAGGGTGTTGACTATTATACCGAAGACGAGAAGGCTCAGTTAGTTAACGAAGTTATAGATACGATGAATAGTGCTGATGCTATTACTGTTTATGAAACAGTTGGTGGCTACTATTCTACTGACGGCAGTTTTATAGAAGACGAAAATTTCAGCTGTAAGCATACTGATATCATTTCTGTCGAGAAAAACGAAAAGTTTTCATACACAGGTTGTGGTGTGTGGAGTGCTGCCAGTGTGCTGTGGTATGACGAAAACAGCGTGTTAATATCAGCTTCGCAGTACGGTGAGTGGGACAATGAAGCGACACTTGAAATTACTGTGCCAAGTGGTGTGTCATATGCACGATTTTGCTCTTTTGCAAATGTGGGTGAAGTTGTGTTTTCTATTTCCAGACTTGAAAGCGATACTATTCATAGTGTTCTCAAAGGAAAGAAAATAGTATACGATGGTGATAGTATTTGCTACGGTGCGGGATATAAAGGCGGTTACGCTAAACTCTTAGCTGAAGCTGTATATGGTTCATACGAGAA
>JAFVVB010000136.1 GCA_017502425.1 Ruminococcus sp.
GAGCATAGCAGCACTTTCCCCACCGCTGGTAGCCCAACCGACTCCGATAAGGCCTGAATTAGCAATAGGCTCTAATACCTTTAAATGCTCCATAGCCTGAGTAAGTTGTGGGTAGATTTTAGATATAGCGATAGCGCCGTTGCACGCGGATTTTTCCCCTGTGGTAGGAGAGGAAATCTCGGTAACTTTAGCGGCACACGGAGTAATGAAGAACACGCCGATGTCGTCGTCAGAAAGCCCTGTTTGATTTTTTACTTCGTTTCTCGCAAGTCGTGCAGCTACTTCCATAGGAGCAAGTAACGGCATAACGTTATCGCATAAATCAGGGAAACGTATTTTAATAAGCCTGACAACAGCAGGACACGCAGAGCTGATGATAGGTTTGTTGTTAAGCTTGCCTTCACGAATCATTTTTCTGGTGACTTCTGACACAAGCTCAGCTGCGCGGGAAACTTCGAAAACAAAGTCAAAGCCGATAGCACGCAGTCCGTTTAGTACGATGTCTATATCATCAAGGTTAGAAAATTGTCCGAAAAGTGCCGGAGCAGGAATAGCAACCTTGATTTTGAAATTTTCAATTTCTTCAATTGGAGATGAGTGTGCACGTTTTGCTCTATGAGGGCAGATACGAATACACTCACCGCAGTCTATACAGCGTTCGGAAAGAATAGTCGCTTTTCCGTCGTGAACACGTATAGCTTCAGTCGGGCAGCGCTTCAAGCAGTTGGTGCAACCACAGCACTTATCTGCTTCAAGCTCTACGGAGTGAAAATACTTTTGCATTTTCCACACCTCTTATATGTAAAATTTAGTAGTTAGTCGTTGTTTACGCGTACTGTCAGGTAGAGATTAGTACCTACACCAATTTCAGTTTCAATACGCATTTCGTCGGTATATTTTTTGATATTAGGAAGACCCATACCTGCACCGAAACCTAAGTTTCTGACGTTGTCAGGTGCGGTAGAGAAACCTGCCTGCATAGCTTTTTCTACGTCAGGAATACCAGGACCTTTATCAGCGAGCAGCACTTCGACCTTATCAGGATAAATGTCAACATCGCAGTATCCGCCTTCAGCGTGGATAACCATATTGATTTCAGCTTCATACATAGCAATAGCTACACGTCTGATAGCCTCAGGGTTATAACCGAGCGCCTTGAGCCTTTTTTTAACAGCACCGGACGCTTCTCCTGCACGAGTGAAGTCATCTCCCGGTACTTCATATCTCAGATGGATTGCGCTCATAGTGTGCATCCTCCTGACAATCCGTTTGAATAAAGAAGTCCACACGCTGTGAACATACGGAAACGGGTTTTAACTAAAGTGATATCTCTTGATTTAGCAAGATCTATGATAGACTGGTCAGGGTCTTTTCCTCTGACAAAAACAATGCATGACATATCCATCATTTCAGCAGTTCTTACTACCTGAGGGTTAACAAGCCCTGTTAAAAGCACGGACTGGTCCTTTACGAAAGCGAGAACATCGCTCATCATATCTGAACCGCACGCAGTTTTAATCTCGTGGTTAAGGTCGCCTTCGCATATAACTTCGCCCTGAAGAATATCGATAATATCTTTTATTAGCATTAATGATACATCCTTTCGGTTTATACATAAGTTAATTTTATCACATATTAAACCTTAATTCTACACAAACATTCTTCGATTATTATGTGTATTTTGACGGATAAAGATTTCGTGTCAGTCTTTTAAACTACTATAAAATATAGTATAATCATCTATGGTGATACTATGAAAGCAGTGATTTTTGATTTAGACGGTACGCTGTGGGATACAAGCGACGCAGTAGTAAAAAAATGGAACGAAGTACTAAGAGAAGAATCGATAAACCTTAAAATGACTAAGGAGATAATGGCTTCTCTTATGGGAAAAAACGAAGATGAGATTATAGATAGTTTTTTCTCTAAACTTGAAAAAACTCATGCTAAAAGAGTGATTTCAAGGATATTTCTTTCTGAGCAGGAGTATCTGAGAAGGTGCGGTGCAAATATGTATGACAGTGTGATAGACACCTTGAATATTCTAAAAAAGAAATATAGCGTTATTATCGTCAGCAATTGTCAGAACGGATATATTAATTCTTTTATAGAATATTATAATTTAAAAGAAGTGTTATCCGACTTTGAGTGTGCGGGGAACACAGGGCTTTCTAAAGGTGAGAATATAAAGCTTACACTAAAGCGTAATAATATTGAAAAAGCTATATATGTAGGAGATACAAAAAGTGATGAATTGGCAGCAAATTACGCGAATTTGCCATTTGTGTTTGCATCGTATGGATTTGGTGTATCGGATAAATTCGATGCTGTTATCAATTCTTTTGATGAAATAATAAATGTTGCGGATAAACTGCTTTAAAAACTATAAAGAAAAAAAGCACAGGATTAAAATTCCTGTGCTTTTTTTATGGTTGCTTATTAACCCCAAAAAGAGTGGGGAGGAATTATTCATATTTTAAAGCTGAGCGAGGAACAGTTGAATAGCAGTAGCGTCGAGAACTGAAAGCTCTCCGTCTGCGTCGGTGTCAGTACATTTGAGTTGTTCTTCGTTAAGCATTTTGAGTTGTGAGATATGAAGCTGGATAGCGGTGGCATCAAGTACGGATATATCACCGTCGGAATCCACGTCACCGAGTGATGTGTTGGAGTGGATTTTCTTGCTGAGTGTATTCGCAAAATATTCCACAGTAAAATTCTTTTTATATGTTTTCTCTAAGTCATTGGTGACAACAAAAATATTGAGGTTTTCTTCAGGATAGAAGAGCACCATGGTTTCGTAGGAAGGAATTCTTCCGCCGTGATAAACTCCACCGTCTTTGGCATCATACATAATACCATAGCAGTAACCTGCATCAGGTGTGTATACAGTAGTCATCGCTTTTAGACTTTCTTCGCTGAGTAATGTACCCTCACTCAAAGATGTCATCCATTTATCCATATCCTTTGCATTTGAAACGAGGTCACCGGCACCCTGTGTCAGACCACGATGGTATGGTTCAAACGGCATATAGCCATTAAGGATTGGTTCGGCTAAATTAGGAAGGTTAATAATATCCTCGTAAAATACCGTGTTAGTCATATTAAGGGGTGTGAATATGTTTTGCTTTAAGAAGTCCTGATAGCTTATACCTGAGACTTTCTCTACAATTATAGACAAAATTAAGAAGTTAGTGTTTGAATAGGTGTGAGCTGAGTCAGGCGTATATTTTAGCTCCTGTGTGAAAACCCAGTCTAAGATGCTTTTCTGGTTTTCTTCTTTGGTAGCTGTATCGGTTACGATGTATTCTTCAAAAGGATTTTCGTGACCTTCGTAGTCATAGTCAGTATTCATATAGTCACGAATACCTGAACGCATGCTAAGTAAAGCGTGGATAGTGATATCTTTACCGATAACATACTGTGGAAAATATTTTTCTAAGGTATCGTTGACACTGAGTTTACCTTGTTCCTGAAGCAAAAGCACTGCTGTTGCACAGAACTGCTTTGACACTGAACCGATAGAAAACTGAGAGTCAATACTCATAGGGATGTTTTTTTCGGTGTTTTGCATACCGGAAGCACTCTGACACAGAACGCGACCGTTTTTAGTAGCATAAACGACGCCGGAAAAGTCTTTTAATTTAACCGCTCTGTCAACAAAAGACTGATACGCCTGTAAAGAAGAAATGGTCGCAAGGTCGTCTTTTGAAGCGGCGCTTATAGTAGGTGTGAATACCACGGTACTCACAAGTATAAGCAATGATAGAAGTATACTGAGCATTTTTCTTGATTTCATATTAAACACTCCTTTCATACTAACAATAGCATGAGAAAATGAAAGAAACAAGCAATTATTTATTTAGATATTCAACTACTGGTTTAGTGATTAAACCAGTAGGAGATGCTGTGATTTTACTCTTATTGCTGAGCAAGATGAAGCTGGAGTTCGGTTGCATCTAAAACAGATACTTCGCCATCACCGTCGGTGTCACCGTATCTCAGTTGCTTGCTTGAAAGAGTCTTTATCTGGGCGAAATGCATCTGAATAGCAGTAGCATCGAGTATTGATACCACACCGTCTGAATCAACATCACCGAGCTTTGCTTTGCTTGAGCTAAGCTTTTCAAATATTGCAAATCCGTAAATAGACATATTGTAATTGTTTTCGTCTATTTTTTGTACGTCATTAGTAACTACGAATATGTTAAGATTCTTTGCAGGGTTAGTGAGCGCAAATGACTCGAAAGTAGTTATATCACCTTGGTGGAAGTATGAGCCTTTTTGCGCCTGTATACCATAGCAGTATTCACTGCCGTAATCCGTAGTCATTTCATCGTAGCTTTCATCAGTTAAAAGGGTGCGTTTGCTGATAGATGTCAGCCATTTATCCATATCAGGAGCGTTAGATACAAGGTCACCTGAACCTGTGGATAAGTGGAAGTAAGGTGGTAAAAGTTCAACGTCGTCAGGAAGAACATCTTCGGCAAAATCAGGAGAGCCGTATAATTCCTCGTAAAAACCTGAGTTAGTCATATTAAGAGGTTTGAAAATATTTTCTTTAATAAACTGCGAATATTTTATACCGGAAACATCTTCGACTATAATGGAAAGCAAAAGGAAGTTAGAGTTTGAGTATGCGTGGTCTGTACCTGGTTCAAATTTTAACTTTTGTGTAAAAAGCCAATCGGTTATGGTCTTTATGTTTTCTTTATATGTAGCTGTTTCAGATAGAAGGTACTCATTAGTAGGAATTTCGTGACCTACATAATCTTCGTCAGGGTTTACGTGGTCACGTATACCTGAACGCATTGAAAGTAAGTTTTTGATAGTAATATCTTTGCCGATTTCATATTCTGGGAAATATTTCTCTAACGTGTCATCGACACTGAGTTTTCCCTGCTGTTGAAGCATCATAATCGCTGTGGCACAAAACTGCTTTGATATTGAGCCGATAGGAAACAGAGTGTCTCGACTCATTGGAATATTATCTTTTGAATTTTGCATACCGCTTGAGTGTTGAGCTATAACTTTTCCGTCCTGAGTGACGTATGAAACACCTGTTATGCCGAAATTATTCATCATATTTTCGAGATATTTATCATAAGCATTCAGAGAAGAAACCGTAGCGAGATTTTCTGTTTTATCAAAGTCAACTACCAGAGTATCATTAGAGGCTTGAGCGCTTGCATTAGGAGATATTGCGAGTGTACTGATAAGTGTGAGCAAAGATAGAATTACGCTGATTGTTTTTTTGAAATTCATAATTCACCATTCCTTTCTTTATAAGAATATCATAGTTTCAGAGAGTATTCAAACAAATATTTTTTGAATATTCAACTATCAGTTGATTTTATTAGCTTATTGAAATATTCGTACTGTTATGCCTGAAAGCTAAACGAAAAGACCGACGAAAAAATCGTCGGCCTTTTTCTATGTAAGGTTTCTGTTTTTATAAATTAAACTTCAGTTTCAACCGCTTTATTACACTCGAGTGTTTTTTTAACATCGAGTATACGCTGGTTTTTACTGCCTCTGAATTTAAGCATCAGAGAGCGTTCTTCTAAAATAAATGGTCCGTCTACTAACCAGTCACAGTATGACAAAAGCTCTTTGTATTCAGGATGAGTATCAAACATGGATAAAAGCTTTTCAAACGTGTAGCCTGTGTAGCAGAAAATATCGTAACCATTTTCTTTAGCTTCTTTAGCAAGGAGCGCCATGCTCTGAGCCTGAGCAAAAGGTTCGCCTCCCGAGAATGTAAGCCCTCTGAGTAGCGGGTCTTTTTTAGCTTCTTCCAGTATTCTCTCGGTAGAAGATTCGTATCCACCGTCAAAATCCCATGTTTGCTCGTTATGACAGCCTTTGCAGTGATGAGGACAACCCTGTGTGAATACGGTCATACGTATTCCGGGACCATCAACGATGGATTCTCTGATAACTCCTGCGAGTCGTAGTTTAGCCATTTATACTGCCTCGGCGCTTGAAAGTCCGCCTTCACCTAAAGAATGCTTTACTCGGTCTTCGACTTCTGAACGTTTAGCGTTATTGAAGCGGTCAACAGTACCAACTAAGTATCCTGTGATACGTCTGATGCGTTCAAATCCGACACCGTCAGAGCCTTCTTTTCTTCCACACTTAGGACATACATCACCGATGATACCGGTGTGACCACATACAGGGTCTCTGTCAACAGGATGGTTGATAGAGCCGTATCCGATACCTGCTTCCTTCATGCATCTTACAACCTGCTCAAAAGCGTCTAAGTTCTGAGATGGGTCGCCGTCGAGCTCAACGTATGAAATATGACCTGCGTTAGTCAGGTTATGGTATGGAGCTTCGAGTTTGATTTTATCAAAAGCGCTGATCTGATAGTATACAGGAATGTGGAATGAGTTAGTGTAGTAGTTTCTGTCAGTAACGCCAGGAATAACACCGAAGCGTTCTTTGTCCATAGAAACGAATCTGCCTGATAAACCTTCAGCAGGAGTAGCGAGTAATGAGAAGTTAAGCTGGTGTTTTTCAGATGCTTTATCCATCTTCTTTCTCATGAAACCAATAATTTCAAGACCGAGTCTTTGAGCTTCTTCTGTTTCGCCGTGGTGTTTGCCGATAAGTGCTTTGAGTGTTTCAGCAAGACCGATGAAACCACATGAAAGTGTGCCATGCTTTAATACATCTCTGACTTCGTCATCGATAGAGAGTTTATCGGAATCAATCCAGATGCCCTGACCCATTAAGAATGGATAGTTTCTAACGCATTTCTGGCACTGAATCTCAAATCTTTCGAGCAACTGGTCGATAACCATATCGAGCATTCTGTCAAGCTGCTCAAAGAAGAAATCAACATTTTTGTTGGATAAAATCGCAAGACGTGGAAGGTTGATAGAAGTGAAACTTAAGTTACCTCTGCCGTATGTGATCTCACGTTCAGGGTCGTGAATATTACCGATAACACGAGTACGACAACCCATGTATGCGATTTCTGTTTCAGGATGACCTTCTTTATAGTACTGAAGATTGTATGGAGCGTCGATGAATGAGTAGTTAGGGAAAAGACGCTTTGCTGAAACTCTGAATGAGAGTTTGAATAAATCGTAGTTAGGGTCCTCTTCGTTGTAGTTAACGCCTTCTTTAACCTTGAAAATATGGATAGGGAAGATAGGTGTTTCTGAGTTACCAAGACCCTTTTCGGTAGCGAGCATTACGTTTTTAATAACGAGTCTGCCCTCAGGAGAAGTGTCGGTACCGTAGTTGATAGAAGAGAACGGAATCTGAGCGCCTGCACGTGAGTGCATAGTGTTTAAGTTATGCACGAGTGCTTCCATAGCCTGGTATGTAGCGCGGTCAATTTCTTTCTCAGCGTGTTTTAAAGCGAAACGCTGGATTTTGCCTGCTGATTTTTCGCCGTAAGCATCAGTGAGTAACTCAAGCTCTTTAGCCATGTAGTCTTTACCTGCTAAGAGTTTAGGTGTGTCATTTGAAAGCTCTTCTGCTTTATCACAGATATCGGAAAGTGCAGGTGTTGGGTCATCGATTTCTTCGATTAATTCAACAGCTCTTAAAATGTTCTTTCTGTAAAGCTTTCTGTATGTTTTAGCAACGCCCGGTGCCATAGAGTAGTCAAAGTTAGGTACTGACTGACCACCGTGCTGGTCGTTCTGGTTAGACTGGATAGCAATACACGCAAGTGCTGAGTATGATGCGATATCATTAGGCTCTCTGATAAAGCCGTGACCGGTAGAAAAACCGTCTTTGAAAAGCTTTAGAAGGTCTATCTGACAGCATGTAGTAGTAAGTGTCAGAAAATCGAGGTCGTGGATATGGATATCGCCGTTTCTGTGGGCTTTAGCGTGCTTAGGATTTAAGATGTACATCTGGTAGAACTGCTTAGCACCCTCAGAGCCGTATTTGAGCATAGTACCCATAGCGGTGTCGCCGTCGATATTAGCGTTTTCACGTTTTACGTCGTTGTCTTTAGCTGATTTAAAGGTGAGGTCTTCGTATATTTTCATCAGCTTGGTGTTCATTTCACGAACACGTGTACGCTCTGCACGATAGAGAATGAATTCCTTGGCTGTTCTTGCGTGACCGTTTTCGATGAGAACCTTTTCTACTGTGTCCTGAACATGTTCTACGGTCGGTGTGTTGACGCTCTGTTCAGCTTCTAAATATTCACATACTTTAGCAGCCAGCTCATTTGCTGCGGTGTAGTCGTTGCCGCCGATAGCCTGAGCGGCTTTATAGATGGCTTGAGCGATTTTATCGAGATCAAAGTCAACTGATCTGCCATCGCGTTTAACAATCTTGTTAATCATATCGTTTTCTCCTCTCGTAGTTACAAAGTTGTTACGATATCGGTCCGTGAACACAATATATTGTGTTGACCCCAAAAGTGCTTACATAGTATAGCTGATAAAGGAGCTAAAATCAATCGTTATTTTGTACGATAAAAAACTTTTTATTTGTACAATATAGCCATTGACAGGGTGTTATTTTTGGGATTAGGAAAAATAACAAAATTTTGTGTCGTATATGCTATGTACCACAATATATAGTGGATAGAAAAAGATGCGAAATAATGGTTACAGCTTTGTATTTCTATATTCTTAATGCGAATATATAAGGAGATAAACGAAAAGCCGACGCTCTATTTAGCGTCGGCTTTATATATGTATTTATACTATATATAGTTGTTAGTATCAGATTTCGACACTTTCAACTTTATCGAAATCAGCAATAACTTCTTTTGATGGAGCTTTTGTGCACAGTGTGATGATAACTGCTACTAATGCTGCTAAGAAGAAGCCGATAACGAGTGAGTAAAGACCGGTTGAAGAACCGAGTGTTTCGCCACCGATTTTGATGTAATCCCAGAAGATTACGAAAGCAGCACCGGTAGCCATACCAGCTACTGCACCAGGGAGATTGAATCTCTTCCAGAAGAGTGAAAGAAGTACAACCGGACCGAAAGCAGCACCGAAGCCTGCCCATGCGTTTGATACAAGACCCATGATAGATGAGTTAGGATCTAAAGCAATGATATAAGCGATGATAGCAACAACTACAACAGCGATTTTACCAACCATAAGAGCGTTCTTTTCAGAAGCTTTCTTATTTAAAGCGCCTTTATACATATCTTCTGATACAGCAGAAGCAGTAACTAAAAGCTGTGAATCAGCAGTAGACATGATAGCAGCCAAGATACCGCAAAGGAAGATACCACCGATGAAGATAAGAATGAAGTTGCCGTCAAAGATCTGGAGAATAGTTTTGATGAATACTGTTTCGCTGTTACTACCGTCGAGTACTTCAGTCAAGAAACCTCTAGCAAAAACACCTAAGAGTGAAGCAGCACCGAGTGAGAGGATAACCCATGCGATAGCTATAACTCTTGATTTTTTAACCTCAGCGTCAGAACGGATAGCCATAAATCTTATGAGAATATGAGGCATACCGAAGTAACCGAGAGCCCAACCTAAGTTGGAGATGATTGAAACAGCTGTGATAGGGTTACCTTCAGAATCTTTCATCAGTGAAAGATAACCAGCCGGGTCAACAACGCCTTTAGCTGAAAGTGAAGCGGATACTGAACCGTAATCATTTGTGATTCCGATGTAAGCAATGAGAGGAACAGCTAAAATAGCGATGAGCATTAAAATACCCTGAATAAAGTCAGTGTAGCAAACAGCTTTGAAACCGCCCATGGATGTGTAAATAAGAATTACTAAAGCGGCAACAGTAAGACCGATAGTGTACATAGTCTCAGCGTTTGAAGTGTTACCGAAAACGTTAGCGAAAAGCTTAGCACCAGATGAGAATGCTGATGCTGTGTAAACCGCAAAGAAAACGATGATGATAAGTGAAGCAACAACCTTTAATACACCAGTTTTATCATGAAAACGATTCTCAAAGAAACTCGGAATAGTCAGCGAGTTATTTGACACGATAGTGTATTTTCTGAGTCTTCGTGCTACTAAATACCAGTTAAGTACTGTACCGATGAAAAGACCGATAGCAATCCATACTTCGCCTGTACCTGCTACGTAGATAGCACCAGGTAAGCCCATGAGTAACCATCCACTCATATCGGAAGCCTGAGCGGATAACGCTGCTGTCCAGCTTCCTAATCCACGACCACCTAGGAAGTAGTCTTCGTTGTTCTCGTTTTTAGAGCTTAATGCACCGATTAAAATCATCATTAGCATATAAATGCCGAAAGCAACGAGAATAATTATTTGTTTTTCTGTCATTTTATTCCCTCCATTTTTAAAAATAAAAATGCACCTTAAGATTTTAACACATTAAATTAGTGAAGTCAATATGGCATAATGAGAAAGAGTAGCACGCTAAATTGCTAAAACTATTGTAATAAGTAAACAAATATATTATAATATAAAAGAATATGTAAACTGGGGTGATATGTGTGATATTTACCAGAAGACTGTGGGCAGAAATCAATATGGA